>NZ_CBFFRL010000093.1:0-18499 GCF_965644215.1 Phytobacter sp. V69 | reverse complement strand
TAGTCATGATAATAGGGCCTTCTGATTAGAAGGCCCTATTATCAATGATTTTTATCCTCGTGACGACACTATCTAGGTTCCACTGAATTTTGCCAAAATTACGCAGAGTCAAGCCTCCTTCCTATACTAGAAATAAGGGGGGAAATATGTATCAGCGTATCGATGGGAATAGCTGGCGGCATATCTGGATCGTGGGCGATTTACACGGTTGCCATCAGCGGCTGTTGAATGAACTACGCGATCGCCACTTTGATCCTTATAAGGATTTACTGATATGCGTTGGTGATTTGATTGATCTGGGACCTGACAGCCTGCATTGCCTGCAACTGCTCAAGCGGTCGTGGTTCAAAACGGTCAGAGGTAACCATGAACAAATGGCTATCGACGCGCTTAACGCGGGAGATATGACCCTGTGGTCATTTAATGGCGGCAACTGGTTTAACGCGTTACGCGAAGAGGAGCAGCAGGTGGCGTATGAGGCGCTGCGGGAATGCGATCGGCTGCCGTACATCATCGAGTTGCACTGTTCCAGCGGTGTTAACGTCATCGCCCACGCGGATTACCCGTCCGGGCACTACGTGTGGCAAAAACCGGTAAACAAAGAATCGGTGCTCTGGCGTCGTGAGCGCCTGAGTGAGCATCTGGCGGGCAAAGGTGAGGCCATCTCCGGTGCGGATCATTTCTGGTTTGGTCACACGCCACTCAAGCATCGCGTGGATGCAACCAATCAGCATTACATTGATACGGGGGCGGTTTTTGGTGGTGAGCTAACGCTGGCGCGCGTGCAGTAGCTAAAAATCGCTGTATTCCTGGGCTGGGCGCCAGAAACAGTCGATAAAATCCTCCACCGGATAGCATCCACCATAGCGCAGACGCTGCACATCCATGGCGACAAGGCACTGTTGTTCGGTATTAAAGACATCGACGACGATGTCATCACACCCACCATCCAGGTAGCAAACAAACAAGACCAGAGCGAACATTCCATCCTCGGTTCATTACAGCGTAACGTAATTGTAGGGGATGAATGGGGGCAGGGGAAACCAGGCGGGTAAATAACCCGTCTTATGGACGGGTTCCCATTGGATCAGGCAAGACGCATGACCCAGGTATCAGATTTCTGATCGTAATGTTCGCGGTATAAAACGGAATGTTCGCCGTCAAGGATCGCTGGAATGCTGGTTTCCGCGTCCCAGGCATCAAGTTGCATACATAAATCCGGGTCTGATGAGCAAGGAATGCGTAATGTTCGCTCTCCCTGGTTCTCGCCCTGCAACTCGGCATCATCGATTTCGAAGGCGCCGATACGCACGCTGGTTTTCGTCATAATGCTCTCCGTTGATGGATTAATGTGGTACGACCAGTAAAGCCGCCTAATATTCAGCCTGGTACAACACAGAGCAAGATGCCAGTCAGAAAATGCTGTTTTTTTGCTCGCCGTCACGTATTGCTGGCGAATAGACGACCGTCTCTTACCAGCTCACGCGGGTAACTGTTTTTCAGTCTGCTGCCCACTTTTTTCGCCAGCCCCAGCGGCTGGCGCTGATAGGTCACGATGACATCGTCTTTTTTCGGTGGGGTTTCCGGGTAGACGTCGCGCCCGCGGTACCACTCTTCTGCTTCCTGATGCGTAAGCTCAAATGACAGAGGGTTATCGACCCCCGCCAGCGCGATCACGGCCTCATGCTGCCAGCGGTAACCTTTGTTGTGACTCTCAGCCAGCTTGATACCAAGCCGTGAGAAACGCACCTTGCCAATAAGCGGCTCAATCAGCGCAGGGAACAGCCAGATCTCTTTATCGCGTTGCCACAGATGCAATTCATCGTGCCAGTACAGGCCGACGACGGCGGCAGCGTTTACCACCTGAGACGCTTCTTTTGGTTTCATAGGGGCAAACGGGAAGTTGCCCACTTTGTAGCCGGGCGCGGGCATCGGGGCAATCGCTGCGGTTTTACGCAGTCGTGCAACAAAGAAGCCTTCACAGTCATAAATCTGCGGGAAGACATGTAAGAAGCCCTCTGCCGTGAGCGCCTGCTGCGCGCCTGCAAAAAGGGCATCGAGTGGCAAAAACTCCACCGCGTCGGGATACTGTGTCTTAAGCCAGTGGCAAATGGCTTCATTTTCATCGCGATTGAGCGTGCAGGTTGAATAGACCAGCGTGCCGCCCGGACGCAGCGCATGAAAAGCGCTATCGATCAGTTCGCGCTGGGTCGCAGCGATTTCAAGGTTGCTGGCATGCGACCAGTTCTTTAAGGCATCCGGATCCTTGCGCACCACGCCCTCACCGGAGCACGGGGCATCCAGCAAAATGGCGTCAAACATCTCCGGCAATGCGGGGCCGAAGACGCGACCATCAAAATGGGTCAGCGCGACACTGGAAATGCCACAGCGGCTGATATTGGCATGCAGCACTTTTACGCGACTCGCGGAGTACTCATTGGCGAGGATGGCACCGCGATTGCCCATTCGCGCGGCAATTTGCGTGGTTTTTGAACCCGGTGCCGCTGCAACGTCCATGACGCGTTCGGGCATGTCGCCATCGGCAAACAGGGCGCTAACCGGCAACATGGAACTGGCTTCCTGGATATAAAACATGCCGCTCAAATGCTCGGCGGTGCTGCCGAGCGGCAACGTCTCTTCATCATCCCGCTCAATCCAGAACCCTTCGGCACACCACGGGATCGGCGTCAGTTGCCAGCCATAAGGGGCAACAAGCGTCAGGAAGTCCTCGACGGTAATCTTAAGCGTGTTAACGCGCAGGCTGCGTCGCAAAGGGCGCTGACAGGCCGCAATAAAATCGTCGAAGGAGAGGTGGGCAGGCAGCAAATCTCGCATTTGCGCCAGAAATTCGTCGGGAAGATAAACAGCGTTTTGAGCCACAGGTTATACCACAGGAAAGCAGGGAGGGGCGCAGTGTAACATACTCGCTCCGGCGCGGGCACGCCGGAGCGGTCAGGCATTAGCGTGGCAGGGCGGTACCCCACTGACGCCACTCTTTAGGCTCGCTTTCCTGTAACAGGAAATGTTTGCCCGGCTGTGCTTTCGGTGCCAGTGGAGTATCTGGTGGCGTAGCGAAGGCAACCCCTCCACGGATAAACTGGTTGAAGGTTCCGGTTTTCACCACACCTCCCGTCAGACCAAAGTCCAGCGAATAGCCGGACGCCAGCCAGAACACCGAGTTATTGCGCACCAGATGCTGATAGCGTTTGCTGATCCGCAGGCCCACCATCACACGATCCGACAGCGAACCGAGCATCAGGCCCGTGACTGTTCCCACCTCGATGCCACGGAACAGAACCGGTGTCCCGATATTCAGCGAACCGGCTTCCGGAGCTTCTACCACGACGTTCAGGCCATCCAGATAGCGGGAATCGGTGATCGTAGTTTCCTGGATTTCAAAATCGCGACGGGCCTCGCCGTGGCCGGGTTCAACGTTGATATACGGCTGCAGGATGGTATCAAGATGCTCAACGCCTGCGGCGGAGATTTGCGGCGTGACAACCGAGAAACGCGTACCGCCACGGGCAAAGGTCTGCACATATTCCGGGTACAGTACCGCGGTGGCCTGCACTTCGCTTCGGTCGGCGATGAGCTGGAGGCTGGATATCTGCCCGATATCAATACCCAGATAGCGAATTGGCATACCTGCTGCCAGTTTCCCGGCATCATAGGCATGCAGGGTTATCTGGCTGCCCACGGCACGGGCGGTGGTTTCTGAGGCATAAAGAATGCGTTTATCACCTTTACGCGCACTGGCGCTGGCACCGCTGAGATTATCGAAACTGATTGCCCCTTTCAGCGCACGCGACAGCGGTGACGCCTGAACCGTCAGGCCGCTGCCATTCAGCTGGATCTTGGCACCGCCTTCGGCCCAGAACACGCTGTTGCTGGTTAGCAGCGAGCGATATTCCGGTTTAATGTGCACTTCGATATCAAAGGCATTGGCACGTGGGCGCACGGTAATCACTTCACCCACTTCAAATTTACGGTAAAGCACCACCGAACCCGCCTGCACATCCGGCAGGGTGTCAGCCGTCAGAGTCAAGGTGGTGGTCGGCAGGTCGCTCAGGCTGTTTTCCAGCGCTTTGTCCAGATTGGCAAACAGTGGGTAGCTGGGCTTCATCTCGCCTTTACTGCCTGGTAGAATGCGAATACCGCCGCTAACCCATTCACTGGCGCTGGCTGCGAGGAACTCCACACCATCAAGCCCCACTTTGACATCAATACGGCTGTTCACCACAAACTTGCTGTCGCCGTGCACCAGGTCACGATATTGCGGGTCGATCGCCAGCGCAAATGAAACACCTTTGTCGCTTAGGGTGCGCTCAAGTACCTGGCCTACCTGCACGCCATGCAGCATCAGCGGTTGCCCCGCGTCTATGCCATAGCTCTCTGGCGCGGTCAGGGTCAGGGTAACAACCCCCGGCTCCTGCAATAAGTTTTTCGTGGCGGGCAGCACCACAAAGTGATCGCGTGGCTGGCCTTCGCCGGGCACCAGCTCCAGCGTACTGCCAGTCAAAAGTGAACTGATGCTGGGGTTATTGAGCGAGATTTTCGGGCTGCGCATTTCGATTCGCGTATCGTCGCGCAGTAAATTAACCACGCCCGGATCCACCGTCAGTTCACCCGTCACCACGCCACCCGGGTTGAGATTGAGTTTCGTCAACTGGCCGACCTGGAGTCCCTGGTACATCAGGGCAGTTGAACCTGCTCTCAGGCCATCACCGCCGGGGAGGTCAAGTTTGATCAATACGCCACGCTGACTGTGTGCCAGGTCCTCGTAAAGACCAAATTCATCATCCTGGGTCGCGGGTTGAGATTCATCCGGGGAGTCAAACGCGATAGCGCCATTGACCAGTGCGGCGAGGCTTTCAAGCTCGACTTTTGCGCCGCTCAGGCTGACATCAGCCTTCACGCCGGAAATATTCCAGAAGCGGCTGCCTTTTTTCACCAGATTGGTAAAACGACGCTCGATCAGCACATCGATGGTGACGCCTTGTTTATTTGCGTTGATGGCGTAATCGTAAACGCGCCCGACGGGAATTTTGCGGAAATAAACCAGTGAGCCGCTGTTGAGTGAGCCCAAATCCGGCGCGTGCAGATGAATCATCAGCTCGCCATTGTTCAGGCGATATTTCGGCTGTGTGTCCAGTGCGGTGAAATGCTCTTGTGGATCCCCTTTACCGGGCATCATGCCGATATAGTTACCGCCGACTAACGCATCCAGCCCGGACACGCCTGCGAGAGACGCTTTTGGCGTAACCAACCAGAATTGCGTCTCGTTGCGTAACGCATCTTTCATATTGGCTTTGATGCTGGCACGGACCTGGATTTTTTTCAGATCGTCGCTCAGGCGGATATCCTGCACGGTACCCACTTCGACACCCTGATAGCGAATCGGGGTTCTGCCCGCAACAATGCCATCTGCAGACATAAAATCGATGGTGATGGTATTGCCGCGATCTTCATAACTTCCCCATACCAGCCAACCTGCAATCAGCAGCGCAATGACCGGCAGTAGCCAGAAAGGCGAAATGCGACGTTTTGTTTTTATGCGCGCTTCAGTCGGCATCGGCGAAGCGGGGGTTTCCTGACTCATGTGCATCCCAAAGTAAGCGGCTGTCCAGCCATTCCACAGCAAGAATAGTCAATATTACCGCTGCGCCGAAGTAAAACGCAGCGGGGCCCATGGTAAAAGCGAGTAACTGGTCGCGGTTAATCAGTGACATCGTCAATGAAATGACAAACAGATCGAGCATGGACCAGCGCCCAATCCAGGTCACAATTCGTAGCAGCAGGATGCGTGCACGTAACCCATGTTCAAACTTGAAGTGGATACTCAGCAGCAGTGTAAACAGCACAATAACTTTGGTAAATGGCACCAGAATACTGGCGACAAAGACCACCCCTGCAACCGCGACATTGCTGTGTGCCAGCGACATAATGCCCGACATAATGGTGTCTTGCTGTCGCGCGCCGTTCACATAGACCACTGAGATGGGCAACAGGTTGGCAGGGAACAGTAAAATAATTGATGCGATCAATGATGCCCAGCATTTTTGCACGCTCTGGCGCCGACGCAGGCGCAGGGGAATATGGCATCGCGGGCAGCGTCCACGCGAATCCGGGAAACCAGTAAAGTGGCAACCGAGGCAAACGCGAAGTTTTTCATCCGGACGTTTGGCGGGACGCTGTGGATAGAAACGTTCCCAGAGTTGCTCAACGTTTAAATGAATCAGCGTCAGAATGCTCAAAATTACCAGTGCGACGAAGGCGATAAGTCCGATGCCCGGCTGCAGAAAAGCGTAGTCCTGAACTTTGATCGACGCGACGCCCACGCCCACCAGATAAATATCCAGCATGACCCACTCTTTGAGCTTTTCCAGCATCAGCAACACCGGGCGCAGGTTCATACCCAGAATGTTGCCAAACCATAAATAAGCGATTGCGGCCACCAGTACCAACGGTGCGCCGACGGTACAAAACAGCACCATGGCCGCCGTCAGCGGATCGCCCTGGGCGGTCATTTGCCAGATCCCCTGCATCAGGTTGGCGTCAATGCGCACGCCCAGCAGATAGAAGTGCAGCAGCGGTTCGCTCCAGGCGAAAGGCATCAATAGCAGCATGGTGACAGCCATTGCCGCCAGGCGGGTTAACGACCAGTCTCTGCCGTCACGGATTTTCGCATCGCAGCAGGGACAGAATGCACTTTGATGCGATTTCATAGCCGGAAGGGCAAAAAGCGTATCGCATTGCGGGCATCGCTGATAATGTGCGCGGGGCAAGGCATCGCCGATGGCGTGGACGGCCATTTTTTTGGCAGGCGTTATCTGTCGGTTTTTCAGGGCCATTGCATGCATATGAATAAATCAGGAATAAATCTATCTTAACTCATGATGGGAACTTCTTGAGCATCAATGCATTTAATGCTTATTTTAATAGGCTACACTGCATGACCGAAGTAAGACATAAAGTGATTGGAGAATGAACAAAATAGAATTTTACGCGGATTTGAACCGTGATTTTCAGGCGTTAATGGCAGGTGAAACCAGTTTCTTAGCCACACTGGCTAACACCAGTGCGTTGCTTTTTGAACGTTTGAACAGTGTGAACTGGGCCGGTTTCTATCTCCTGGAAGGGGATACGCTGGTATTAGGGCCGTTCCAGGGCAAGATAGCCTGCGTGCGGATCCCTGTCTGGCGCGGCGTTTGCGGTACGGCCGTGGCGCAAAACAGCGTGCAGCGCGTGGAAGATGTGCATCAGTTTTCTGGGCATATTGCCTGCGATGCTGCCAGCAACTCGGAAATCGTGCTGCCGATTACGCTGAATAATCAGATTATTGGCGTGCTGGATATCGACAGCGTCGAATTCTCGCGCTTTGCCGCAGAGGATGAACAAGGGTTGCGTGAGCTGGTTTCGCACCTGGAAAACACCCTTGCACAAACCGATTATAAAAAATTCTTTGCGGGCGTCGCAGGATAATCAACGGATAACGTAGCATTTACGGATAGCGTCATTATAATGACGCCTGTTCATGCCTGCGGCTTGTTGGCAACGTCCGTTGTAATCAGGAAATTTCATGGAAAATCAACCTAAGTTGAATAGCAGTAAAGAAGTTATCGTCTTTTTGGCCGAACGTTTTCCTCACTGTTTCAGTGCAGAAGGCGAAGCGCGCCCCCTGAAAATCGGTATTTTTCAGGATTTAGTAGCACGAGTTGAGGGTGAGATGAGTCTCAGCAAAACTCAACTTCGTTCCGCTTTACGTCTTTACACTTCAAGCTGGCGTTACCTTTACGGTATCAAAGCCGGCGCGACCCGTGTGGATCTCGACGGTAACCCGTGTGGCGTTCTGGATGAGCAGCACGTTGAACACGCTCGCAAGCAGCTTGAAGAAGCCAAAGCTCGCGTTCAGGCGCAACGCGCTGAACAACAAGCGAAAAAACGAGAAGCAGCCGCTGCAGCCGGTGAGACGGAAGAGGCTCCGCGTCGTGAACGCAAACCTCGTCCGGCACCGCGTCGTAAGGAAAACAGCGAGCGTAAACCTCGTACTGACAAACCTGCCGCAAAACCCCAGCGCGAGCCGCGAGAAGAACGCCATACGCCAGTTTCAGATTTATCTGCACTGACCGTAGGTCAAAACCTCAAGGTTAAAGCGGGTAATAATGCGATGGACGCCACCGTACTGGAAATTACCAAAGATGGCGTTCGCGTACAGCTTACTTCGGGTATGTCGATGATTGTACGCGCAGAACATTTGATGTTCTGAAACGGAGGCCTGGCCTGGCATGAACACTTTGTTTAAGCGCACAGCGTTGGCTGGCCTGTTGTTAATAACAGGCCAGGTTTTCGCAGTGGAAGATATTACTCGTGCTGATCAAATCCCGGTACTAAAGGAAGAGGCTCAGCACGCGACGGTGAGTGAACGTGTGACTTCGCGGTTTACGCGTTCCCACTACCGCCAGTTCGATCTGGATCAAGCCTTCTCGGCAAAGATCTTCGATCGCTACCTCAATTTGCTGGATTACAGCCATAACGTGCTGCTGGCCAGCGACGTTGCACAGTTTGCGCAGAAAAAGACGCTGTTAGGTGATGAACTTCGCACCGGCAAACTGGACGTTTTCTACGATCTCTACAATCTTGCGCAAAAGCGCCGTTTCGAACGCTATCAGTACGCACTGAAAGTGCTGGAACGTCCGATGGATTTCTCCGGCAACGACACCTTCAACCTCGATCGCAGCAAAGCGCCGTGGCCGAAGGATGAGTCTGAGCTCAATGCCCTGTGGGATAGCAAAGTCAAATATGACGAGCTGAGCCTCAAACTCACCGGTAAAGATGAAAAAGAGATCCGCGAAACGCTGACGCGTCGTTATAAGTTCGCGATTCGCCGCCTGGCGCAAACGAACAGCGAAGATGTGTTCTCGCTGGCGATGACGGCGTTTGCTCGCGAGATTGATCCGCATACTAACTATCTGTCGCCACGTAATACCGAGCAGTTCAACACCGAAATGAGCCTCTCTCTGGAAGGTATTGGTGCCGTTCTGCAGATGGATGACGACTACACGGTCATCAATTCGATGGTTGCGGGTGGCCCGGCGGCGAAGAGTAAAGCCATCAGCGTGGGCGATCGTATCGTAGGCGTGGGTCAGACGGGCCAGAATATGGTCGATGTCATTGGCTGGCGTCTGGATGATGTTGTTGCGTTGATCAAAGGCCCAAAAGGCAGCAAGGTTCGTCTTGAAGTTCTGCCGGCGGGTAAAGGCACCAAGACCCGTATTGTGACGTTGACCCGTGAGCGTATCCGTCTGGAAGACCGCGCGGTGAAAATGTCGGTGAAAACGGTCGGCAAAGAGAAAGTCGGCGTACTGGATATCCCTGGTTTCTATGTTGGCTTGACGGATGACGTCAAGGTTCAACTGCAGAAGCTGGAAAAACTGAACGTCAGTAGCGTCGTGATTGACCTGCGCACCAACGGTGGTGGGGCATTAACGGAAGCGGTTTCCCTTTCTGGTCTGTTCATTCCGTCAGGTCCTGTGGTTCAGGTTCGTGACAATAACGGTAAAGTGCGTGAAGACAGCGATACCGATGGCGTGGTCTATTACAAAGGCCCGCTGGTGGTCCTGGTTGATCGTTTCAGTGCCTCGGCATCTGAAATCTTCGCTGCAGCGATGCAGGATTACGGTCGTGCGCTGATTGTTGGGGAACCGACCTTCGGTAAAGGCACCGTCCAGCAGTATCGTTCACTGAACCGTATTTACGATCAGATGTTGCGTCCGGAGTGGCCAGCGCTGGGTTCCGTGCAGTACACCATTCAGAAGTTCTACCGCGTCAATGGCGGGAGTACGCAGCGTAAAGGTGTCACGCCGGACATCATCATGCCGACCGGAACACAAGAGACGGAAACAGGCGAGAAGTTTGAAGACAACGCACTGCCGTGGGATAGCATCAATGCAGCCAACTTTACGAAGTCTGGAGACATGAAGCCATTCGGCCCGGAGCTGCTGCAGAAGCACGACGAGCGTATTGCCAAAGACCCGGAATTCCAGTACATCATGAAGGACATTGCTCGCTTCAATGCCCTGAAAGATAAAAAGAATATCGTGTCTCTGAACTATGCGCAGCGTGAAAAAGAGAACAATGAAGACGATGCTATTCGTCTCAGCCGTCTCAACGATCGCTTCAAACGCGAAGGCAAGCCGTTGCTGAAAAAACTCGACGATTTGCCGAAAGACTACAAAGAGCCGGATCCGTATCTGGACGAAACCGTCAATATCGCGCTGGACCTTGCCCATCTCGAGAAAGACGCCCCGGCGGTCGACCCCGCTCCCGCAAAATAATCCTCCAACAGGCACAAGAAATTGTGCCTGTTTTTTTAACAAGCTCCATATGGCGTAAGCATTATGCTACAAAATGTAAAGTTGTGTCTTTCTGGAGACTTACGGCTCTCTGACGCTTGAAAATAACCGGATTAACCATACGATGTGGGTAATCGCATAGTGCGTTTTGTTAATTAGAGGTTAAAAGAATATTATGATGCGTATCGCGCTCTTCCTGTTGACTAACCTTGCCGTGATGCTGGTGTTCGGCCTGGTGCTTAGCCTGACGGGCATTCAGTCGAGCAGCGTGCAGGGATTGTTAATTATGGCGCTGCTGTTTGGTTTTGGCGGCTCTTTTGTTTCACTGCTGATGTCGAAATGGATGGCGCTGAAATCCGTCGGTGGTGAAGTGATTGAACAACCGCGTAATGATATGGAACGCTGGTTGATGAATACCGTTGCCGGGCAGTCTCGCCAGGCGGGCATTGCTATGCCGCAGGTCGCTATCTATCATGCGCCGGATATCAACGCATTTGCGACCGGTGCACGCCGTGATGCGTCTCTGGTCGCGGTCAGTACCGGACTTTTGCAGAACATGAGTCGTGATGAAGCCGAAGCGGTTATCGCGCACGAAATTAGCCACATTGCGAACGGTGACATGGTGACCATGACCCTGATTCAGGGCGTAGTGAACACCTTTGTTATCTTTATCTCGCGTATTCTCGCGCAGATTGCCTCAGGCTTTCTTAGCGGCAACCGCGATGAAGGTGAAGAGAGCAACGGTAATCCGTTAATCTACTTTGCTGTAGCAACAGTACTGGAACTGGTGTTCGGTATCCTGGCGAGCATCATCACGATGTGGTTCTCGCGTCATCGCGAATTCCATGCCGATGCGGGTTCCGCGAAGTTGGTCGGCCGTGAAAAAATGATTGCCGCGCTCCAGCGTCTGAAAACCAGCTACGAGCCGCAGGAAGCCAGCAGCATGATGGCGTTTTGCATCAACGGTAAAGGCAAGTCATTAAGCGAACTGTTTATGACACACCCACCGCTGGACAAACGTATCGAAGCACTGCGTAGCGGTGCGTATCTGAAATAAGGGCTGAGCATGAAATGAAAAAGCGCGTCATAAGACGCGCTTTTTTTATACGTTGTGTGGCTGGGTGATGCGCAATCCGCTGACAATGGCGGCGACTGTTGCCAGTATGCCTGCGAGCAACAGTGAGGTGTGTGTCCCGCTCTTATCAAACAGATTGAACAGCAGCGCCACCAGCGCTGCCCCGGAACTCTGGCCTAACAGACGTGCGGTACCCAGCATACCACTGGCTCCACCGCTACGCTGACGCGGTGCCGAGCTGATAATCGTATGGTTATTGGGTGACTGGAACAGGCCAAACCCGGCACCGCAGAGCGCCATTCGCCAGATAATATCCGCATCAGTCGGGGCCGTCGGCAGCATCGCAAGCGCAAATAACCCGCAGGCCATCATCGCCAGTCCAAGCGCCCCCAACAGTCCGGCATGGACACGTTCAATCAGATAGCCTGCCAGAGGGGCCATCACCATGGTGGCTAACGGCCACGGAGTTAACAGCAGACCTGTTTCCACTTCACTGCGTCCGAGCACCGATTGCATGAAAAAGGGCAGGGAAACGAGTGCCAGCATTTGCGCGCAGAAAGAACATATCGACGTGCAAATCGACAGCGAAAACAGCGGGATCCGCAGCAGGTCGACCGGTAACAGTGGTACCGGCAAACGCAGCTGTCGACGCACAAAGAAGGTCCCGATGATCAACATAGCGGCAATTTCACTCAGCACCAGCGTGGTGGATTGCCCTTGGGCAAAACCGCTCATCGCGGTGATCAGCAAACCAAACGTCAGTGCATTCATCACTGCGCTTGGGAGATCGAATTTCGGCATCGCGCTACGTGAACCGTTGGCGGGTAAATAACGCAGTGCCAGCACCAGCGAGATAATCCCCAGCGGCACGTTGATCAAAAACAGCCACTGCCAGGAGGCGACAGAAAGAATGGCGGCGGCAATCGTCGGGCCCGCAGCCGACGAGACGGCCACCACGAACGAGTTGATCCCCATACCGCGCCCGAGCTGGCGCTGGGGGTAAATCAGGCGGATCAAAGCCGTATTCACACTCATTAGCGCCGCGCCACCGAAGCCTTGTGCGACACGGGCCAGTGTCAGCGTGAGCAGCGAATCGGACAGGGCACAAAGCAGTGAAGTCAGGGTAAAGAGCACCAGCCCGCATTGATAGACGCGACGGTAGCCGAACATATCGCCAAGGAACGAGAGCGTGAGTAACGAAATAACAATCGCTATCTGATAGGCGTTCACCACCCAAATTGAACTGGCGGGCGAGGCGTGCAGATCGCGGGCAATCGTCGGTAGCGCAACGTTGGCAATCGCGCCGTCGAGGACGGCCATGGTAATTCCGATAACAATGGTCAAAATCGCGCCGTAGCGCTGTGGAACAGGTAAGCCGTCAGGCGTCGATTTATCCATAGAAAAAGCTGGGGTTTGTTTGTTCGATGATTTGTATAATGATTCTAACATCCGTATTTCGGTTTTATATCGCAGATTTTTAACGAAGTTGCCAAACTCGGATTGCGACGGGCAGGCGAGAAATTTATAATAAAAAACTATTCTGATTTTTATAAAACACGGGCGATGAGGTGACTAATGGCTATCGCAGATTTGGACAAACAGCCAGACTCTGTTTCTTCTGTATTGAAGGTATTTGGCATTCTGCAGGCGCTTGGCGAAGAACGTGAGATCGGGATTACCGAACTTTCGCAGCGCGTCATGATGTCAAAAAGCACCGTATATCGCTTTTTGCAGACAATGAAATCATTGGGCTACGTTGCACAGGAAGGGGAGTCAGAGAAATACTCGCTGACCCTGAAACTGTTCGAACTCGGCGCGCGAGCGCTGCAAAACGTTGACCTGATCCGCAGTGCCGATATCCAGATGCGTGAACTCTCTCGCCTCACCAAAGAGACCATCCACTTGGGTGCGCTGGATGAAGACAGCATTGTCTACATCCATAAAATCGACTCTATGTACAACCTGCGCATGTACTCGCGTATTGGTCGCCGTAATCCGCTGTACAGCACCGCGATTGGTAAAGTATTGCTGGCGTGGCGCGACAAAGAAGAGGTTGTGCAGATCCTTGAAGGTGTGGAATACAAGCGCAGCACCGATCGTACTATTACCAGTACCGAGGATTTACTGCCGATGCTCGATATCGTTCGCCAGCAGGGTTATGGCGAAGATAATGAAGAGCAGGAAGAGGGGTTGCGCTGCATTGGTGTGCCGGTGTTTGACCGTTTCGGCGTGGTGATTGCCGGGTTGAGTATATCCTTCCCGACGCTGCGTTTCTCTGAGGAGCGCCTGCACGAATATGTCAGCATGCTCCACCATGCTGCACGTAAGATTTCTGAGCAGATGGGCTACAACGACTATCCGTTCTGAGTGTAAAAACGCCGCCTTGATGGCGGCGTTTGTTTATCCGTTGTCGACTACGGTTTCGCTTTTTCGCAGTACCGGACATTGTGTGAGCCCGATAATACCGCTGCTGGAGTGGACGTATTGTGCCGTGCTGACACCGCGAGCCGTCAGGTATTTACACTGTAACCCCAGGCCTGCGGCATTCTCATGGCTGCCAACCAGCACGCCATATCCGCTGAGTAAAATACCAACCCAGACCAGTGCCACGACAATGATTGCCCGAATAAGTGTGCGCATCTTTGTTGCTTGCGTTTGAATATTGTGCTCAGGCTACCGCTTTGGTTATTAGCCGCCCACCCGAGCATTCCTAAAAACGCCGATTGGAGATACAGTTAGTCGCGGTTTAAGGAACTAGTGCTAACCTGGTGACATAGAGTCGAGTTTCGGAGAATGGAGTGAAAAAATTTAGATGGCTACTACTGATCGCCGTAATGGTGGTCTGCCTGTTGCTCTGGACTCAAATGCTAAATGTGATGTGCGACCAGGATGTTCAGTTTTTCAGCGGCATTTGTGTCATCAATAAATATATCCCCTGGTAGGGGCTTTTTTGTCGTTAGCGATTTCCTTCCGCTTTACCAGTGGTAAAATGTACCTCTTTGGTTGAGGTGGTGAAATGAACGAATTAGTGAATTCAGGCGCATTGAATATTGCGTCTTTTGTTGTTTCGGTGGTGGTGTTACTGGTTGGGCTGGTGCTGTGGTTCTTTATCAATCGCGCAAGCTCGCGGACGAATGAGCAAATTGAGTTGCTCGAAGCTATGTTAGATCAGCAAAAACGACAGAACGCGTTATTACGTCGCTTGTGCGAATCTAACGAACCGGACAAGGAAAAAGAGGTTACCCCGGAGCCGGTTGCTGACGAACAAGGTAAAGACGACGATTTTATTCGTCTGGTTGCCGAGCGTTAATTCCGCAGTGGTGAGGGGGTAGCATGGCACGTAAAAATCCCTGGTTTAATTCTGCATTCCCTCACCATTGTCCCGATGGCTTTACCAATCTCGTGCCAGGTGGTCATGCATCTGGCGATGTGAAGCGTTGGCGCCAGGAACGTAAAGCTGCCGGATTGCCGCGTCCTCCCGCGCAGGGCTATGCCAGCTTTACTGCGCAGTGGTGGCAGCGTGCAGAAATTGACGGTGACGATGATCGTGTCTGGTGGCTGGGTCATTCATCTATCCTGCTGCGCCTGATGGGGCAGTATATTTTGACCGATCCGGTTTTTTTTCATCGTGCCTCACCACTGAGTTTTGCCGGGCCGCAGCGCCGTACGCCGCCCGCACTGGACATTTCCGACCTTCCCACGCTTGACGCTATCGTTATCTCGCACAATCACTACGATCATCTTGATGCCCGAACAATGCGGACACTGATACAACGCTTTTCGCAGGTGACGATTTTTGTACCCCTCGGGCTGGGTGACTGGTGTCGTCGTCTGGGGGCGCGCAATGTGATAGAACTGGACTGGTGGCAAAGCGTGGTGTTTCAGGGACTGGCTTATACGGCGGTACCCGCGCAGCACTGGAGCATGCGTACGCCCTGGGATCGTAATAACGTATTGTGGTGCGGCTGGGTAATTGAAAACAGTGCGCATCGCTTTTGGTTTCCCGGAGATACGGGTTACAGCAAAGAATTGCTGGCAATACCACAGCGTTTGGGGCCGTTGAGTCTGGCTGCGCTTCCCATTGGTGCATACGCCCCCCGTTGGTTCATGGCTTACAACCACATGGATCCGCAACAGGCGGTAACCTTATGGCAACAGTTGGGTAAACCTCTGGCATTTCCAATCCACTGGGGTGTCTTTGAGCTGGCAGATGAGTCACTGGATGAGCCAATACGCGAGCTGGACGCGGCATTAAGCGAAACGGCACAAGACATTACCAACTTCATTACGCTCAAAATGGGCCAGTATTTATCTTTTCACGATCCGGGCAAGTAGCACTGGTACTAATTTATTATTTAGACAAAGTGAAATAGTTTTATTTTCATCGAAACGTTTTTATTGCCTTTTTATGAGGCATTGTCATCATATTTTCATTATTTTGGTGCACCATATTGCTTAATCGCACAATAAATATTCGATGGTAAACCAGTGGATTTGATTAGTTGCGAAAGGGGAGCATTTCATACCTTCCTCATTAGCGAAAAATGGCATAGCTATGCTTAAATGCATCTAATGATATAGGGTATATCGGAATATTTTTACCCCCCCCTCGTGGACGAACGGAACTCATTGAGCTATGGTAAAAAAGCTGCGTTTTCAAGGGGAGCCAGAGGGGGTGGCTATCTGTCGTAATGAAGTTACATTCAATGCATAAATGTGCATCAGATGTTTTGATAACCTCAGAATTTGTGCGACGGATCCAGGCCTTTTTAAAAATGGCTTGCCATAATTTACGTAGTGTGTGATAACACGTTTTGGGTCAAACGAGGTACAGTTCTGTTTATGTGTGGCATTTTCAGTAAAGAAGTCCTGAGTAAACACGTTATCGTTGAATACCGCTTCTCTGCCGAGCCTTATATTAGTGCCTCAAGCAGTAATGTCTCAGTTTTATCTCAGTTAATGCCTGCGGGCGAAGTATATACATTAAGGAATATTGCAAATGGCAAAGATTAAAGGTCAAGTTAAGTGGTTCAACGAGTCCAAAGGTTTTGGTTTCATTACTCCTGCTGATGGCAGCAAAGACGTGTTCGTACACTTCTCTGCAATCCAGGGTAACGGCTTCAAAACCCTGGCCGAAGGCCAGAACGTTGAGTTTGAAATTCAGGACGGCCAGAAAGGCCCAGCCGCTGTTAACGTAACGGCTATCTAATTTCAAAACCACTGGTACTTGAGACGCCTGTGGCGTATCAATGTCAGCGAAAAGCCTCGCCATCGTGCGGGGCTTTTTAATTTCTGCTCCGCATTCCCCGATGCGACGAATGGCGGTAAACTTGCGCCCTTTAAAGAGTTCCGGAGTTACCATGCCCCTCAGTTGCCCGCTTTGCCACGCCCCCTTGATGCGTTCTGAACGCAGCTTTTCCTGCCCACAGCGCCACCAGTTCGACATTGCGAAAGAAGGGTACGTCAACTTGCTGCCTGTGCAGCACAAGCGCTCGCGGGATCCGGGTGACAGTGCGGAAATGATGCAGGCGCGCCGGGCGTTTCTTGATGCCGGGCACTACCAGCCGCTGCGTGATGCGATCGCATCACAGCTGCAGACGCGCCTTCCAGCGCAGGCTGGGGCGATACTGGATATTGGCTGTGGGGAAGGGTACTACACGCAGTCCTTTGCTGAGGTAGAGCAGAGTAAAGAGGCGCAGACATTTGGCCTCGATGTGTCAAAAGCGGCAATCCGTGCGGCGGCGAAACGCTATGCAGATGTGATGTTTTGCGTGGCCTCCAGCCACCGCCTGCCTTTCGAGGATGGCAGCATTGACGCTATCGTGCGCATTTACGCGCCGTGCAAAGCAGAAGAGCTGGTGCGGGTGGTGAAGCCGGGTGGATGGGTGATTACTGCCGCGCCTGGTCCACGCCATCTGATGGAGCTAAAAGGGCTGATTTACCGCGATGTGCAGCTCCATGCGCCGGATAAAGGCGAGATCGACGGGTTTCGCGTCGTTGAGCAGCAATCACTGGGCTATGAGATGGAATTGACCGGTGCTGAGGCCGTTGCGTTGCTACAGATGACGCCCTTTGCATGGCGGGCACAGCCGGAGGTTTGGCAGACGTTGGCAGCGAAAGAGCGGTTTATCTGCCAGACCGATTTTACTCTTCACTGCCTGCAACGCCTGGATTAAGGCGCGAAGTGTGACCAGAGGATCTCAATACCGATCCCAATAAGCACGACACCGCCGAGAATTTCGGCCCGTTTGCCGAGCAGCGGGCCAATATAACGACCAATCATCATCCCGAGCGTCTACATCACCAGCGTGGCACAGCCGATTGCCAGTGCGGTCGTCAGAATATTAACCTGCAGGAATGCCAGACCCACCCCGACCGCCATCGCATCAAGACTGGTGGCAATTGCTGTCGTGACCAGCAGCCAGAAGCCGTGACGGCGCGGCGCTTCTTCTGAATCATCGGTGTCGCCGCGAAACCCTTCCAGTACCATCCTGCTACCAAGAAAGATCAGCAGAATAAAGGCAATCCAGTGATTACATTCCAGTACGAACTGGCTGGCCAGCATGCCAAGACCCCAGCCAATGAGCGGTGTCAGGGTTTCGATAATGCCAAAGATAAGACCGGTGCGAAGCGCTTCTGAGAATTTGGGTTTATGCAGTGTCGCCCCTTTACCGATTGATGCAGCAAAAGCATCCATCGACATACCAAAGGCGAGAAGAATGGTGGCGGATAAATTCATGCGAGCGTCCTGACCGGGAGTTCCATATAACACACCACTGCCCCAAGTAAACAGCAGTTGATGTGTCAATGGTCTCGCCTGACTGAACGACATTCAGTCCGTACGCGCCACGTTTTGCAACGAGTATGTTGACACGTACATTTCCGGGAAAGGGAAATCGGTTACTCCCCAACGACGGCGCAACCTTAACATATTTTGAGAATATAAAACAACAACAGAAAATTATAATCCTGTTTACCAATTGATAACGATTAGCATTTAGGGAAGGTGCGATTTAATCGTCAATTATGAGAACATAACCCTTTCTTTGACATAGACTTTTCACGATGCCCG
>NZ_CBFFRL010000092.1:0-18516 GCF_965644215.1 Phytobacter sp. V69 | reverse complement strand
GTCATGATAATAGGGCCTTCTGATTAGAAGGCCCTATTATCAATGATTTTTATCCTCGTGACGACACTATCTAATGTGCAGCAGAATATTGGGGCATTTTCTCCCGGGTGGCGGCGCTAATGCGCCTGACCCGGGCTACGTTGGGGCGAAGTGAGGTAGCCCGGCTAAGCGACGCGCCAGCCGGGATGGAAGGTTAAAGCGTATGCTCGGTACGCGCGATAATGTCATCCTGCGCATCCGGTGACAGGGCGGTGAAGAAGGCGGAATACCCTGCGACACGCACCACCAAATCACGGTACTGATCCGGGTGTTTTTTCGCCTCCAGCAGCGTCTCACGCGACACAATGTTGTACTGAATATGCCAGCCCTTGTGGTCCTCAAAGAAGGTTCGCAGCAGCATCATCAGTTTCTGTCGATCGCTGTCGTTCTCCAGCGTCGCCGGGTTCAGCTTCTGGTTAAGCAGCACGCCGCCGAGGATCGCCGCCGTCGGCAGTTTGCCCACGGAGCCAATCACCGCCGTTGGGCCGAGGTGGTCAGTACCCGATGCCGGGCTTGCCCCTTCGGCCAGCGGCGTTTTGGCCTTGCGACCGTCTGGTGTCGCCATGGTCGCCGCACCAAAAGGCACGTTGGCAGAGATGGAGGACGTCCCGGCGTAGTAGTTGCCGCCAATCGGGCCGCGCCCATAACGCGGGTTATGGTAATTTTTCAGCTCGTCGATATAGGTCTGATAAGCGCGCACCAGCAGTGCATCCACACTGTCGTCATCGTTGCCATACTTCGGTGCGCTGTTGATCAAACGCTGACGCAATTGCTCGTGGGTCAGATCGTCAAAATCGGCGGCCAGCGCATCCGCAAGCTGCTGCTGCCCGATGATACCCTGTTCGAAGACCAGTTTTTTCACCGCCGCCAGGCTGTTGCCGAGGTTGGCGATCCCCACCTGCAGGCCGGACACCCAGTCATATTTCGCACCGCCCTGTTTGATGCTTTTCGCCCGTTCGATGCAGTCATCCACCAGCGCCGAGCAGAGAATATCGTGGACGTTCTCTTCCAGCATGGTGTCGACAACGTATTCAATCTCAATGGATTTACGGGTGTAGTACCGAATCTGGGTATCCCAGTCCGCCATGACTTCTTCGAAGCGGATAAAGTTGCCTTTTGACAGCGCATGTTCCTGCGGCAGGAAGACTTTGCCGCTGGTCGCGTCACGTCCGCCTTCCAGCGCCGCCAGCATCACGCGGGCAAAGTTGATAAAGCTCATCCCGGTGCAGCGATAGCCCCACTTGCCGCCGACAGCGGTTTCAATACAGCCGATCGCCGCGTAGTCGTAAGCATCCTCTGGCTCAACGCCCAGCTTAATAAACTCAGGAATGACGATTTCATCGTTGTTAAACGCCGGCATCCCGAAGCCGCAGCGGATCACTTGCACGCAGGCGTCGAGGAAGTCGTTACTCATGTTCGCGTGATAGCGCACGCTCAGGTTCGGCTGCGTGGAGCGCAGGCGGCCGCAGGACTCCAGAATCGCGTAAGAAAGCGGGTTGACGGCGTCCATCGCTTCACCGTTTACCAGCTTCTGTCCACCAATGGTGACGTTCTGGTACAACGGACTGCCCGCAGACGCTTTGGAATGGGAACCGGAGCGGATTTTGTTCACTTCTAACAGTTTCAGCCAGCAGTTGTGCAGCAGCTCAATGGCCGTTTCGCGATTGATGGACTGGTTCAGTTCTACGTCTCGGCGGTAGTACGGGTAGAGATACTGGTCCATACGGGCAAAAGAAACCGAGTGGCCGTTGGATTCAATCTGCAGGATCAACTGAATGAAGTAGCACAGTTGCAGCGCCTGCCAGAAGGTTTTTGGCGGCTGATGGGCGATAACATCGCAGTTTTCTGCCATCGCCAGCAGCTCATCACGGCGGCTGTCGCGGGTTTCTGTCGAGGCCATTTCACGCGCCAGCGCGGCGAAGCGTTCAATATGCAGGCTGACGGCTTCCAGTACGATATCAATCGCTATCAGGAACTGCTCGCCGTGTAGGTCTTCCAGCACGGTCAGGTTGATACGCGAGCGACGTTCGGCCACTTTGCCGCGCATGCCGTCCAGCCCTTTTTCCAGCAGCAGCGGGAAGTTCACCGCCAGATGCGCATCGCCAGAGGTCATATTGCCTTCGGCTTTAATGATGCCGGTTTCCAGCAGCGCTTTTTGTTCATCGGTAAACATGCCGTAGCAGCGATCCTGCACGGTCTGGCCGCGCCACCATGGGCAAATGGCGTGCAGCACCTGTTTGTTCTCTTCACTGACCGCAAAGCCTGCCCCCGGACGGTCCGCCAGGTCGTCGATCTCTTTTTCGATCCACGAGACGGTGTATTCCGGGAAGATTGGCGCGGCGCGCACTTCGCTTGCCTGATTACCGATGATCAGTTCATCGTGTTTGATCCAGATGGTGCGTTCCGCCAGATGATGCGCGAGTGCCAGCGCGCGGCGTACCGGAATGGGCTTATCCATATGCTGCTGATACATCTCGGTGTAATGCTGCGCGCGTTCGGTACACACCGGCGGTTTTACGATGTGCACCAGGGCGTTTTTGTGTGCCTTAATACGGTCGGTCAGGGTCGAGAGTTGTAAAGTCGTCATGAGATTATCCTCGTAATGTCGCTGTCAGCCCTTTCTGGCAGGCGTAGTTCTGGGCGAATGCCAGTAACGCCGGTGCGTCAAGCGGTCTGTCAGGGGCGGTGTAGGGTTGGCTGAGTAAGGTGTATTTATTCATGCCCAGCGTGTGATAGGGCAAAAAGTGGATCTCGCGGACGTTCAGTTCGTCTGCGGCGAAATTGGTGATGTCCGAAATGGATTTCTCATCGGCGTTGAAGCCGGGAATCAACGGTACGCGGATGGTCATCTGCTTACCGGCACGCGCCAGCCGTTTCAGGTTATCCAGCACGCGTCTGGCGCTGCCGTCGGTCCATTGTTTAAAGGTGCTGCTCTCCACATGTTTCAGGTCAGCAAGAAACAGGTCCACATAGGGCAGGGAGGGCTCAATGTAATGCCAGGGCACATGCAGGCAGGTTTCAACGGCGGTGTGAATGCCCTGTTCGTGGCTGGCTTTAAAAAGGGCAAATGCCAGTTCCGGGTGCATAAACGGCTCGCCGCCGGAAAGGGTAATACCGCCGCCACTGCGGGTATAAAAGGCTTTGTCGCGCAATACCGTCGCCATGATGTCATCGACGGATTTATGCTCCCCGCAGACGGTCAGCGCCTGAGTAGGGCAGCAATCGGCCAGGGCATTAAGGTCGGACTCCGCCAGATTGTCACGCGCTATCAGCAGGCCGTTAAGCGCCCGGGTGATGGCGTGCGGGGCGGCCTGCTGGCAAAGATCGCAGCCTTCCAGACACAGCCTGGCGTCGAACAGCACCTCTCGGCCACGGGCGCGGCTTTCCGGGTTCTGACACCAGCGGCAACCCAATGAGCAGCCTTTCAGGAAAACGACGGTGCGAATGCCGGGGCCATCATGGGTGGAATAGCGTTGGATATTAAAAATCATACTTTGCCCTCATCTTGCGTATGGAGATTAAATTACTTTCGAATGAAAATTATTTTGATAGGGGTCAATTCCTGATCAGGTTGTTGCGTGATAACGTTAAAGCATGCTGAATCTCACATTTTGAGGGTAAAAGAATGGAACTGTATCTCGATACATCAGATGTAACGGCGGTGAAACGGCTGGCGCGTATTTTTCCGCTGGCGGGTGTGACCACCAATCCCAGTATTGTCGCGGCAGGTAAAACACCGAATGAGGTTTTGTTGCCACAACTGTACGACGCGCTGGAGGGCAAAGGCCGCCTGTTTGCACAAGTGATGGCCAACACCGCTGAGGGTATGGTGGCGGATGCGCGTAAACTGCGCGCCATTATTCCCGATCTGGTGGTGAAAGTGCCGGTGACGGCGGAAGGGCTGGCGGCCATTAAATGTCTGAAAGCGGAAGGCATTCCGACGCTTGGCACGGCGGTCTACGGTGCAGCTCAGGGGTTGCTGTCTGCGTTGGCGGGGGCCGAGTATGTCGCGCCATACGTGAACCGCGTGGATGCGCAGGGCGGCGACGGGATCCAGACGGTTAATGATTTACAGTGCTTGCTGAGCCTGCATGCGCCAGGGGCGAAGGTGCTGGCGGCCAGTTTCAAAACCCCACGTCAGGCGCTGGCATGTCTGCTGGCAGGCTGCGAATCGATTACGCTGCCGCTGGATGTGGCGCAACAATTTATCGCCGCACCTGCGGTTGAGGCGGCGGTCACGAAGTTCGAGCAGGACTGGCAGGTGGCGTTTGGACGGTCATCGCTTTAGTCGTCTGCGGCGTGATGCCCTCTCCCACGGGGAGAGGGCGAAAACCTGACACCGTACTCGATCGGTCCCCTCTTCCTTGAGGGAGAGGGTTAGGGTTAGGGTGAGGGGGAAATGTCCACGCAAATGCCTTATCCGCCGCACACCTCGCACTGGGGATTGCGCATCAACTTCATCTCCCGGAACTGGCAGGTCATCGCGTCATACATCACGATTTTCCCGGCGGCGGGCACACCATAGTGGGTCAACACTTTTATCGCTTCCAGCGCCTGTAGCGAACCGATCACCCCGACCAGCGGCGCCATTACGCCCGCCTCGACACAGGTCAATGCGTTTTCGCCAAACAGGCGGCTCAAACAGCGGTAACAGGGTTCGCCATCACCCCAGGTAAAGACGCTGATCTGTCCCTCCATACGGATGGCGGCACCGGAGACCAGCGGAATTTTATGCGCAAAACATCCGGCGTTGAGCTGGTTGCGAATGGCGACATTGTCCGTGCAATCCAGCACCAGATCGTGGGCGGCAATCTGCGCGAACAGCGCGCTTTCATCCAGCAGGGCGTTAAGGGCATCGAGCTGAACATGCGGGTTGATCCCCGCCAGTGCTGCTTTGGCGGACGCCACCTTCGGCTCGCCAATCGTCGCATCGCTGTGCAGCGTCTGGCGTTGCAGATTGGAGAGCGCCACGGTATCAAAATCCAGCAGCGTCATCTGGCCAATGCCCGCCGCGGCCAGATACTGTGCGGCCGCGCAGCCAAGCCCACCTAATCCCACCACCAGCACGCGTGACGCTTTTAGCTGCTCTTGCCCGTCAAAGTCGAAGCCGCGCAGAATAATCTGCCGGTTGTAGCGCAGCATCTCCTCATCGCTCAGCGCGTCTGTCATCTTAGCCTCCGAACAGATGGTTAAAGGTTTCAACCTCGACCCATTCACCGGCTTCTACATGGCCGCGCTCGCGCTCCAGCACCACGAAGCAGTTGCCCAGACTAAAGGAGCTGAAAATATGTGAACCTTGCGGACCGGTGGTGCTGACGACCAGATCACCGTTTTCATCCCGGCTGAGTACGCCACGCTGGAAATCAAGACGCCCCGGCGTTTTCTTAAGACGCGTTGCCGCACGGGCGCGCAGACGCAGCGGCAGCGGGCTGGCGGTATTACCACTCAGTTTCGCCAGTAGTGGTTGCACGAGCTGGTAGAAGGTCAGGGCGGCGGAGACCGGGTTACCCGGCAAACCACAGAACCAGCTGTTGTTGAGGCTGCCGAAGGCGAACGGTTTGCCTGGCTTGATGGCGAGCTTCCAGAAAGTGATTTCGCCCACTTCATCGAGAATGGTTTTGGTGTAATCCGCTTCACCCACCGACACGCCGCCGGAGCTGATCACCACATCGGCCTGCTGGTCAGCAGCAATAAAGGTCTCACGCAGAATCGCCGGGTCATCGCGCACGATGCCGAGGTTAATCACCTCGCAGCCCAGCTGTTCCAGCATCAGGTGCACCGTCAGGCGGTTGGTATCGTAGATTTGCCCGTCGGCCAGCGGCTGGCCCGGCAGTTGCAGTTCATCGCCGGTGGAAAAGAGCGCCACGCGGATTTTGCGAAACACCGCCACCTTGGCAATGCCCAGCGAGGCAAGTACCGGCAGCTCGGCGGCGGTCAGTTTTTTCCCGACGCTGAACACGGCGGCGCCTGCGCGAATATCTTCACCCAACAGGCGGATGTTCTGCCCGGCTTTGACCTTCCCCGTAAAGCGCACGCCCGCGTCGGTCTGTTCGGTCTCTTCCTGCATCACCACGGCTTCGCAACCCGCCGGGACAGGGGCACCGGTCATGATACGGACGCAGGTGCCCGCGGGCCATTCACCGTGAAACGGCTGCCCGGCGAAGGCTTTTCCGGCAACCGGCAGCGGCTCGCCTGTTGCGATATCGGCCAGGCGTACGGCATAGCCGTCCATTGCGGCATTATCAAAACCCGGGACATTCAGCGGCGAAATCACATCCTGCGCCACGACGCGGTCAAAGCAGTTCAGCAGCGGTAAGGTTTCGCTCTCTGTGAGTGGCGAAACGCGGGAAAGCATTTGCGCCAGGGCCGAATCCAGCGGGATCAAGCCTGCGGTATATTCCATAATTTACTCCAGCACGACGCGAGAAAGGGGCCATTATGGCAGAAAATGAGGGCTGACTGCATGTACTCCTCAAGTGCCATAGCCAGATGTCTGCTTTACATCGCAGGATCGACTTTCTATATTCAAAAATTGTATGAAGCTGTGACGACGATAATGATATTTATAGAAAAAGCAGCAAGCTATCCTGACCGGGCGATAAAAAAATGACCAAAGCGGTAATTGCAATTCACGGTGGCGCTGGGGCCATCTCCCGCGCGCAGCTGAGCCCGGAAAAAGAACGGCAGTACATTGCCGCACTATCGGCCATTGTCGAAACCGGCCAGAAGATGCTCAATGCAGGTGAGAATGCGCTGGATGTGGTGACGGAGGCCGTGCGATTACTCGAAGAGTGTCCGCTGTTTAATGCGGGCATTGGTTCCGTGTTTACCCGCGATGAAACCCATGAGCTGGATGCCTGCGTGATGGACGGGTATTCACTGCGCGCAGGAGCCGTGGCCGGCGTGAGTCGTTTGCGCAATCCTGTCCTCGCGGCGCGTCTGGTGATGGAGCGCAGCCCGCACGTGCTGCTGGTGGGCGAAGGGGCGGAAAAATTTGCCTTTGCCGAGGGCATGGAGCCGGTGTCGCCCGATCTCTTTTCCACGTCGGAGCGTTATGCGCAGCTGCTTGCCGCCCGTGAGGCCGGGCAAACCGAGCTGGATCACGGCGGTGCGCCGCTGGATGAAACGAAAAAAATGGGCACCGTCGGCGCAGTGGCTCTGGATAAACAGGGCAACCTGGCGGCGGCGACCTCCACAGGCGGGATGACCAATAAATTACCGGGACGCGTGGGGGACAGTCCGCTGCCCGGCGCGGGGTGCTATGCCAACAACGCCAGCGTAGCGGTCTCCTGTACCGGAACCGGGGAAGTGTTTATCCGCGCGCTGGCTGCCTATGATATCGCCGCGCTAATGGATTACGGCGGTTTGAGTCTGCATGAAGCCTGTGACGCAGTGGTGATGGAAAAACTGCCTGCCCTGGGCGGCAGCGGTGGCCTGGTCGCTGTCGATCGCGAAGGCAATATTGCACTGCCTTTCAATAGTGAAGGGATGTATCGCGCCTGGGGTTATGCCGGAGATGCACCCAGCGTAGGGATTTATCGTGAATAAGGAGAGTGGGGTGTCGCACGGGTATGAAACAGACGCCGATGTGGTGTTGGATGTCAGCAATCTGAATGTCGCGTTTCGCCATGAAAAACAGCTCACCCAGGCGGTGCGTAACCTGTCGTTTACCCTTAAACGCGGTGAAACGCTGGCGATTGTTGGGGAGTCGGGGTCCGGTAAGTCGGTTACCGCCATGTCGCTGCTGCGCCTGCTGGAACAATCCGGCGGCGAAGTGAGCTGCGATCATATGCGCCTTTTGCGCCGCAACAGTGAGCGTGTCGATCTGGCGACGCTGAACGCTTCTCGCCTGCGCGGCGTTCGCGGGGCCGATATCGCCATGATTTTTCAGGAGCCAATGACCTCACTCAACCCGGTGTTTCCGGTGGGGGAGCAAATTGCCGAGTCCATCCGCTTGCATCAGGGGCTGGGCAAAGAGGAGGCGTTGACGGAAGCCCGGCGGATGCTGGATCTGGTGCGCATTCCTGAATCCCAGGCCATTTTGTCCCGTTATCCGCATCAGCTGTCCGGCGGCATGCGCCAGCGGGTGATGATTGCGATGGCGCTCTCCTGCCGTCCGGCGGTGCTGATTGCCGATGAGCCGACCACGGCGCTGGATGTCACGATTCAGGCGCAAATCCTGCAGCTTATCGCCGTGCTGCAAAAAGAGATGGCGATGGGGGTGATTTTTATCACCCACGATATGGGGGTTGTGGCGGATATCGCCGACCGAGTACTGGTGATGTATCAGGGCGAAGCGGTGGAAACCGGCAGCGTAGAACAGATTTTTAGCGCGCCGCAGCATGCCTATACCAAAGCGTTGCTGGCGGCGGTGCCGCGCCTTGGCGCGATGAACGGCAGCGATTTACCCCGCCGTTTCCCGCTGGTTTCGTTACAACATCCTGAACAGCAGGAACGGGAAATTGAGCAGGACACCGTGGTGCCAGGCGAGCCGATTTTGCAGGTTCGCGACCTGGTGGCGCGCTTCCCCCTGCGCAGCGGCGTTTGGAACCGCGTGACCCGCGAAGTGCACGCAGTGGAAGGGGTGAGCTTCGACCTGTGGCCGGGCGAGACGTTATCGCTGGTGGGAGAATCCGGCTGCGGTAAATCAACCACCGGACGGGCGTTGCTGCGGCTGGTGGAAAGCCAGAGCGGGATGATTACCTTTAAGGGCGAGCGGATTGATACGCTGCCCGTTGGCAAGCTGCAGCCGCTGCGCCGGGATATTCAGTTTATTTTTCAGGATCCTTATGCCTCTCTCGATCCCCGCCAGACGGTGGGGTATTCCATCATGGAGCCGCTGCGGGTACACGGTGTGATGAGCGAAGAGGATGCCCAGCGCCGCGTGCTGTGGTTGCTGGAACGTGTAGGGTTGAAACCGGAACATGCGTGGCGTTATCCCCATGAGTTTTCCGGCGGCCAGCGCCAGCGTATCTGCATCGCCAGAGCGCTGGCTTTAAACCCGCGCGTGGTGGTGGCGGACGAATCGGTATCGGCACTTGATGTGTCGATTCGCGCGCAAATCATCAATTTGCTGTTGGATTTACAGCGGGAGATGGGCATCGCGTTTCTGTTTATCTCCCATGACATGGCGGTGGTGGAGCGAATCAGCCACCGGGTGGCGGTGATGTACCTCGGGCAGATTGTTGAGATTGGCCCGCGTCGCGCCGTGTTTGAAAACCCTCAGCACCCCTATACCCGCAAACTTATGGCCGCCGTTCCGGTGGCCGACCCGTCTCACCCAAGGGCGCAGCGGGTGTTGTTGTCGGATGAAATCCCCAGCAACATCCATAAACGCGGCGAGACGGTACAACGTGTGCAGTTGCAGAACATCAGCCCGGGTCATTTTGTCGCCCGTACGACGCCGGGCAGCACACAATCGCGTTTTTGACAGAAACAGGCAGGGACACTCAGGAGAACAACATGACTCAACCCTTATCACGTAAATGGCAGATTGCGTTTGCAGTTGCCATCGCGCTGAGCGCCACGCCAGCACTGGCTGCCAAAGATGTTGTGGTCGCAGTGGCATCGAATTTCACCACGCTCGACCCCTACAATGCCAATGACACATTGTCGCAGGCCGTCGCCAAATCGTTCTATCAGGGGCTGTTCGGCCTTGATAAAGATATGAAGCTGGAAAATGTGCTCGCCGAAAGTTATACGGTGTCGGATGACGGACTGGTGTACACCATCAAGCTGCGCCAGGGCGTGAAGTTCCAGGACGGGACCGATTTTAACGCCCAGGCGGTGAAGGCGAACCTCGATCGCGCCAGCAATCCGGACAATGCGCTTAAACGCTACAACCTGTATAAAAACATCGCCAAAACCGATGCGGTGGATGCGACCACGGTCAAAATCACCCTAAAACAGCCGTTCTCGGCCTTTATCAATATTCTGGCCCACCCGGCGACGGCGATGATTTCACCAGCTGCGCTGGAAAAATACGGTAAAGATATCGGCTTCCACCCGGTGGGCACCGGCCCTTATGAGCTGGATACCTGGAACCCAACCGACTTTGTGAAGGTGAAGAAATTCGCCGGATACTGGCAAAAAGGGCTGCCGAAACTGGACACCATTACCTGGCGTCCGGTCGTCGACAACAATACCCGCGCGGCGATGCTGCAGACCGGTGAAGCGCAGTTCGCTTTCCCGATCCCCTACGAGCAGGCGGCGGTGCTGGAGAAAAACAGCAAACTCGAGCTGGTGGCCAGCCCCTCGATCATGCAGCGCTATATCAGCATTAACGTGACGCAAAAGCCGTTCGACAACCCGAAAGTGCGTGAAGCCATCAACTACGCCATTAACCGTCAGGCGCTGGTGAAAGTGGCGTTTGCCGGGTATGCGACACCGGCAACGGGCGTTGTGCCACCTGCGCTTGCCAATGCGCAAACTTATCAGCCGTGGCCGTACGACCCGGCCAAAGCGCGTGAATTGCTCAAAGAGGCGGGCTATCCGAACGGGTTCAGCACCACGCTGTGGTCATCGCATAACCACAGTACCGCGCAAAAAGTGCTGCAGTTCACCCAGCAGCAGTTGGCGCAGGTGGGCATTAAAGCGCAGTTGACGGCGATGGATGCCGGGCAGCGTGCGGCGGAAGTGGAAGCTAAAGGGCAGAAAGAGAGCGGTGTGAGAATGTTCTACACGGGCTGGTCGGCGTCGACCGGGGAAGCGGACTGGGCGCTGTCGCCGCTGTTCGCCACGCAGAACTGGCCGCCAACGCTCTTCAACACGGCGTTCTACAGCAACCCGCAGGTGGATAAAGACCTGGCCGACGCGCTGAAAACCACTAACGCTCAGGAAAAAACCAGACTCTACAAAGAAGCTCAGGATATCATCTGGAAAGAGTCCCCCTGGGTGCCGCTGGTGGTGGAGAAGTTGGTTTCCGCCCACAACAAGAACCTGACCGGTTTCTACATCATGCCGGACACCGGGTTTAGTTTCGACGAGGCTGACCTGAAATAAGAGCGCATTTCCCCTCTCCCTGCGAGAGGGGAGCGACGGAAGAGACGATGCTGAATTATGTTTTAAAACGCCTGCTGGGGCTTATCCCTACGCTACTGATCGTGGCGGTGCTGGTGTTTTTATTTGTTCACCTCTTACCGGGCGATCCGGCGCGGCTGATTGCCGGGCCGGAGGCCGATGAGCAGGTGGTGAATCTGGTACGCCAGCAATTGGGTCTCGACAGGCCGCTGTATATCCAGTTTGGGCATTACATTATCAATGTTTTGCAGGGCGATTTTGGTATCTCGATGGCGTCCCGCCGTCCGGTAGTGGAAGAGATTGCCAGCCGCTTTTTCCCCACCTTCTGGTTGACTCTTGCCAGCATGACCTGGGCGATGCTGTTTGGCCTGGTGGCGGGCATTGCCGCGGCCGTATGGCGTAACCGCTGGCCAGACGGACTCGGCATGGCGCTGGCGGTGACCGGGATCTCCTTTCCGGCTTTCGCGCTGGGCATGTTGCTGATGCAGGTGTTCTCCGTGGAGCTGGGCTGGTTGCCGACCGTCGGGGCCGACAGCTGGCAGCACTATATTTTGCCGTCAATGACGCTGGGGGCCGCGGTCGCTGCGGTGATGGCGCGTTTTACCCGCGCCTCCTTTGTTGATGTGCTCAATGAAGATTACATGCGGACTGCGCGTGCCAAAGGGCTTAGCGAAAAACGGGTCATACTCAAACATGGCCTGCGCAATGCGCTGATCCCGGTGATCACCATGATGGGGCTGCAGTTTGGCTTTTTACTCGGCGGATCGATCGTCGTGGAGAAAGTGTTCAATTGGCCCGGCCTTGGGCGTTTGCTGGTGGACTCGGTTGAGATGCGCGATTACCCGGTTATCCAGGCGGAAGTTCTGCTCTTCTCGCTGGAATTTATTCTTATCAATTTAGTGGTGGATGTGCTGTACGCCGCCATTAACCCCGCTATCAGGTACAAGTAAGGATGCGATTGTTCAACTGGCGTCGACAGGCGATTTTAAACGCCATGCCTGGGCTGAAACCGGGCCAGGTGCGTACCCCATGGCATGAGTTCTGGCGGCGTTTTCGTCGTCAACCCCTGGCGATGACCGCCGGGCTGTTTGTGTTGATTTTGATTTTGCTGGCCATTGTTGCGCCGTGGCTTGCCCCGTTCGACGCCGAAAACTACTTCGATTATGACCGCCTCAATGATGGTCCCTCGTTGATCCACTGGTTTGGCGTGGATTCTCTGGGACGCGATATCTTAAGCCGCGTGCTGCTGGGGGCGCGGATCTCGCTGGCCGCAGGGGTGCTGGCAGTATTGATCGGCGCGCTGATTGGTACGGTGCTTGGCCTGCTGGCCGGGTATTACGAAGGCTGGTGGGATCGCATCATCATGCGCATTTGCGATGTGTTGTTCGCGTTTCCAGGTATTTTGCTGGCGATTGCCGTGGTGGCGGTGATGGGCAGTGGGATGGCGAACGTCATCATTGCCGTGGCGGTATTCTCCGTTCCCGCCTTTGCCCGCCTGGTGCGTGGCAACACCCTGGTCCTTAAACACCAGACCTTTGTCGAGTCGGCGCGCAGTATTGGCGCGAGTGATATGACCATTCTGTTCAGCCATATTCTGCCGGGCACGGTGTCGTCGATCGTGGTCTATTTCACGATGCGTATCGGTACTTCTATTATCTCGGCGGCCAGTCTCTCTTTCCTCGGTCTGGGGGCGCAACCACCTACGCCGGAGTGGGGTGCTATGCTCAATGAAGCGCGTACGGATATGGTGATTGCGCCTCATGTGGCGCTGTTCCCTTCACTGGCGATTTTCTTGACCGTGCTCGCGTTTAACCTGCTGGGCGATGGGTTACGCGACGCGCTGGATCCCAAAATCAAAGGGTAATTAACACCTCACTCAGGGCCTTGAGAAACGCGGGAAGGACCGGGTTTGGATTGGCCTTTGAGTACACGAGGAAGTTGTGCGCCTGGATATTCACCCCTTCGATATTCATAAAGGTGACGTTAGCCATGCCCAACGCGCGCGATGACGCGGGCACAATGGCGCATCCCAGCCCGGCGTTCACCATCCCCAGAATGGTATGGGTCTGGGCCAGCTGATATTTAAAATCCGGCGTGATGTCATTAAAGACGAACAGGTCGGTGATGCGGTCATAAAAGTGGCGCGCTTCGTCCGGGCTGTAAAGAAAAAAGGGCTCATTGTTAAAGGCGCTAAGGGGAATTTTGCGCTTGCGTGCCAGCGGATGATCGCAATGAAACGCGGCAACAAAGGTCTCGCCCTGGAGAGGCAGGTAGGCCAGCAGCGGATTGGGTGGGACATGGCGCACAAAACCAACGTCAATAGTGTTATTTTCGACGGAGCTAATTTGCTTATGCGAAACCTGTTCAAACAGCCGGAAATTGACCCCCGGTAATTTCACCGACAGCGCTTTAAGCAACTGGGGAATAAAACTCCAGGCAAAGACCGCCGTAAACCCCATCGTTAACGTACCAATTTCCCCCGATGCGCATTGCTGAACGGATGATTCCAGTCGGTCAGCTAATTTGAGTATTAATCGTGACTCCGTCAGCAAATGTTGGCCCATATGGGTTAGCTGTACGTGGCGATTATTTCGCTCAAACAGCGCCCCACCCAGGCTCTTTTCCAGAAGCTGGATCTGGCGGCTGAGCGGCGGTTGGGTCATGTGCAGGCGGGCTGCGGCGCGTCCGAAGTTCAGCTCCTCAGCAACAGCGATAAAACAACGCAACTGGTGTAAATCCATAATTCAATTTTTATATTAATGAATACCGGATTTATATTAGACATGAATTATTGCCCTGTCCATCATCGGGTCATTGACGACTCGAAGGATAATGGACATGACAAATAATACTGCCCAACAAAAAACTCACATTTTATTAACCCAGGCGGTGCCTGGCCCGATTGATGAAATATTGCTGTGCGATTACGCGGTGCACCGTTTATATCAGGCAAGTGAGCCGCAAAAAATGCTGGCTGATATCGGCCCATTGATTGAAGGCGTGGTGACCGGCGGCGCAAAAGGGCTCTCTCGCGCGATAATGGAATGCCTTCCGGCGCTCAAAATTGTTGCCGTTAGCGGTATCGGCACTGACGCCGTTGACCTGGCGTATGCCGCAAAACACGGTATCTATGTCACCACCACGCCCGGCGTACTGACCGATGACGTGGCGGATATGGCGCTGGGCCTGTTGATTTCGACCCTGAGGCAAATGAGCGAAGGCGAACAGGTACTGCGAGCCGGACGCTGGCCGCAAACCAACCTGCCGCTGGCGCGCAAAGTGAGCGGCACCACGGTAGGCATCATCGGGATGGGCCGCGTAGGGCAGGCGATTGCCAGGCGCGTTGCTGCTTTTGATGCCCGCATTCTCTACACCGATCTGGCGCCGATTGCCGTGCTTGATTACACCTTCGTTGCCGATATTCACGCGCTGGCGCACGAAGTGGACGTGCTGGTGCTGGCGGCCTCTGCCGACAGCGGCAAGGTGATCATCAGCGAATCGGTACTGGAAGCGCTGGGGCCAGAGGGCTATTTCATCAACGTTGCGCGCGGCAAGCTGGTGGATGAAGCGGCGCTGCTTGATGCGCTGACCCACAGACGTATTGCCGGGGCCGGGCTGGATGTGTTCGCCCATGAGCCGCACGTGCCGGAAGGCTTTTTCACCCTCAATAACGTCTCCCTGCAGCCGCACCGCGCCAGCGCCACCGTCCAGACCCGCCTGGAAATGGGCAACATTGTGCTGGCCAACCTGGCGGCATGCTTTAGCGGCAAGGTGCCACCGCACCGGGTATAGCCATCGTTTCTGAACCCTACAAATAATAAGAGTGAGAAAACAATGAGCAAGCAAATGGATGTTTCTCTGGAGCAGGTCAAACGGGTCGGGCACCACCGTTATTGGTGCTGGGGCTGATTTTCATCATCACGGTTATCAACTATGCCGACCGCGCGACCATGTCGATTGCCGGGACCTCGGTGGTCAAAGAACTGGGCCTCGACCCGATGATGCTGGGGATGATTTTCTCCGCCTTCGCCTGGGCCTACGCGCTGGGGCAAATCCCCGGCGGCTGGCTGCTGGACCGCTTTGGTGCCAAAAAAGTCTACGGCATGAGTCTGGTGCTGTGGTCTGTGTTCACCATGCTGCAGGGCACCGTGGGTTGGGTTGGCATGACCGGTAGCCTGGCGGCGATGACCCTGTTCCTGATGCGCTTTATGTTGGGGCTGGTGGAGTCGCCCGCATTCCCGGCAAACTCACGTATCGTCTCCAGCTGGTTCCCGACCCGCGAGCGTGGCGTGGCCTCCGCGCTGTTTAACTCCGGACAGTATATGGCGGTGGTGGTCTTCACGCCGATCATGGCGTGGCTGACCCATGCGTGGGGCTGGGAGCACGTGTTCCTGTGGATGGGGGGCGTGGGCCTGGTGCTGGCGGCAGTGTGGTTTGCCTGGTATAAGGAGCCGCATAAAGACCCACGTCTGACGGAAGAAGAGAAAAACCTGATGCGCGAGGGTGGGGCGCTGGTGGATCTGGACAGCGAAGGGGCGGTAAAAGCGAATAAAACCTCGCTGCGCGATGCCAAATGTCTGTTCACTAACCGCAACCTGTGGGCCATTTACCTTGGACAATATTGCATTACCGCGCTGACCTATTTCTTTATTACCTGGTTCCCTATCTATCTGATTCAGGGGCGCGGCATGACCATCATGCAGGCGGGTTGGGTGGCCGCGCTACCTGCCATTTGTGGCTTTACCGGTGGTCTGCTGGGCGGTTATCTGTCTGACTTCCTGATGGCGATGGCGTTCTTCGGCAAAGGCTTCGCGGCGGTAGGCTGGGCGGTGTTGTCCGACGTTGCACCGAAAACCATGATTGGCCTGTGCGGTGGGGTGTTTAACGGCATCGGGAATATTGCCGGGATCGTCACGCCGTTGGTGATCGGCTATGCGGTTACGGTGACCGGTTCGTTTAATAACGCGTTGTGGTTTGTGGCGGCGCACGGTGTGCTGGCGGTGGTGAGCTACGTGCTGATTGCGACACGCTTTGAACGTGTAGAAGCGCAGTAAAGAGAGAAAGACGCCGCCTGGAAACAGGCGGCGAGAGGGTCAGACGCGGTTACCCCACAGATCGTACTCATCGGCGTTTTCGACTTTCACGCGGATGATATCGCCCGGTTTCACTTTCGTTTCCCCGTTCAGATAGACCGCGCCGTCGATTTCCGGTGCATCCGCCATGCTGCGGCCGATTGCCCCTTCTTCGTCGACTTCATCGATAATCACCAGAATTTCGCGGCCCACTTTTTCCTGCAGACGTTCAGCAGAAATTTTCTGCTGCAGTTGCATGAAACGGTTCCAGCGCTCTTCTTTTACCTCTTCCGGCACCTGGTCGGCCAGCTCGTTGGCGGTTGCACCGTCTACCGGGCTGTATTTGAAGCAGCCAACGCGGTCCAGACGTGCTTCCGTGAGGAAATCGAGCAGCATCTGGAAATCTTCTTCGGTTTCGCCAGGGAAGCCAACGATGAAGGTAGAACGCAGGGTCAGTTCCGGGCAGATTTCACGCCACTGTTTGATGCGCGCCAACTGGCGGTCAACGGAGCCTGGGCGTTTCATCAGTTTCAGAATGCGCGGGCTGGCGTGTTGCAGCGGGATGTCCAGATACGGCAGGATTTTTCCTTCTGCCATCAGCGGAATGACATCGTCAACGTGCGGGTACGGGTAGACGTAGTGCAGACGCGTCCAGATGCCCAGTTTTGCCAGCTGTTCGCACAGGCCGACCATGCTGGTTTTTACCGGTTCGCCATTGTGGAAGCCCATGCGGTGCTTCACGTCCACGCCGTAGGCAGAGGTGTCCTGAGAGATAACGAGGATCTCTTTTACGCCGGCATCCACCAGACGTTTGGCTTCGCTTAAGACGTCGCCAATCGGACGGCTGACCAGGTCGCCGCGCATTGACGGGATAATGCAGAAGGTGCAGCGATGGTTGCAGCCTTCGGAAATTTTCAGGTAGGCGTAGTGACGCGGGGTCAGCTTAACGCCCTGTTCCGGCACCAGGCTCAGGAACGGGTTGTGCTTTGGTTTTGGCACATAGTGGTGCACATGCTCAAGCACCTGCTCGTAGCTGTGCGGACCGGTGATTTCCAGCACCTTCGGATGGACTTCACGGATCTGATCGACTTTGGCACCCAGGCAGCCGGTGACAATCACCTTGCCGTTTTCATTGAGGGCTTCGCCAATGGCTTCCAGCGACTCTTGTACCGCGCTGTCGATAAAGCCGCAGGTATTGACGATAACCATGTCAGCGTCGTTGTAGCTCGGCACCACGTCATAGCCTTCGGTGCGCAGTTCGGTAAGGATGCGCTCGGAGTCAACGAGGTTTTTCGGGCAACCGAGAGAAACAAAGCCGATTTTCGGCTGCGGGGTCACATTGCTCATAGTTCAAAAAATAATCAGTTATAGTATGTTCAGGGCAGGGATTGTACAGATAACGCCGGGAGATTTACAGGGGGTTCTCGGCAGGGCAGGGTGAAAAAACGTGACTGCCCGCCTGGCAACGGCTTCGTTATATTTTGAACTGATGATATTGGCCCGGGCCGCAATCAAAATTCATCAACCGTATCCCGGTCAGCGTTGATAACGTTAAAGGCTAAATAATCAGGATGAACATCGAAGCTGATGCTGGTGTCATACACATCTTCAATATTCATGTCCTGGCATAAATTAAAGATGAAGTAGTTAATTTGATAATAAAGGACTCAGGTATTGCCGTCTAAATGCTCAACCCTGCTGATAACGAAATCGTTGGTTGAGCGCGCATGCGGGCTGATGAAGGTTAAGTCCATGTTCAGCACCGGGATGAACGCCGGGTCTTGCCGATGGTGTTCGATGAACTGTTGGAGTTGACGTGCCGATTCCGGCCCCGGTTCGCCGATGGCAATTGTCAGGGGAAAGGTGTGCATAGAGACCCTCAGAATTCGTTAAGGCCTATTAACATAACATGCGTGCCGAGGTAATTCATAAGCCGTTGCCGGGGTATTTTCGGGGTACCAGAAAGGGTGCAAATGAATACGATGAAAAGGGGTATTTTAATGCCTTCTCGTCATGTGGTAATTATCGCACAGGTAGATTTCATTACTCTTGAGGCAAAAAAAAGCCGCTCGGACGAACGGCATACATACAACACGGGAACTATCCAGAAACATAATGATTTTCGAGCTAAATAATAGCCTGCTAATTATGTCTTGTCAGCAACTATTACTGAATACTTTTACCGAATAGTGCCATGTCATGGATGTCAGAATTGTATAAAGAACGGACTGTTGCGGTTTGCAAATGCATGAGGATGCCCCGACAAGGTGTGCGACGCATATCGATATGTGGCTTTTGACAATGTTAAGGGGCGGATTCAACTCCGAAGTGCAACGCTAAGCCGCCAATCTTAGCTCTGCAAACACCACAGACGGTTGCCTGAATC
>NZ_CBFFRL010000091.1:0-18524 GCF_965644215.1 Phytobacter sp. V69 | reverse complement strand
TGTTAGGGCGCGGCTGGTAAGAGAGCCTTATAGGCGCATCAGAAAAACCTCCGGCTATGCCGGAGGATATTTATTATCCTTACGTGCGGCCTCCCTGAGACTCTCCTGACAGTGACTATCCTTAATGGCAGGTCTTCCAACAGAAGGAGTCGCACATGTCGTTAGAAAAAGTGGTGTATCGGGCAAAGGCGAAAGCCACCGGAGGCCGTGATGGCAGGGCTACCTCGTCAGATGGCATTTTGGATGTGAAGCTGGGCGTGCCGAAAGAGATGGGCGGTGCCGGTGGGGAAGTGACGAACCCGGAACAGCTCTTTGCCGCAGGGTATTCCGCCTGTTTTCTGGGCGCATTGAAACACATTGCGTCAGTTGAGAAACAGCGCGTTCCGCAAGAGGCTTATATTGAAGCCACGATAGGTATTGGCCCTTTGCCGACTGGGTTTGGGATCGAAGCGCAGCTGGATATTCACCTGCCGGGCATGGATCATCAGATAGCGCAGGAACTGGTGAAAAAAGCCCATATAGTGTGCCCTTATTCCAACGCTACCCGTGGCAATATCGACGTTAAACTGAACGTGATCACCGCCTGATTCATATTCATGTTACAAATGGCATGCTTCCGGTTATATTTTTTTGTAAATGTATGACCGGATCACATCTCGTGCAGACACTTTTTCCTGTCCATGTGGTCTACTGATCCACGCTCAAGAAGTTCCTTTATTAACTTCCCCCGCGTTTATTGCCCGACCGGCGCTGCTACGAGCGCTGTATGGTGTTTTTTTCCCTTTTTCCAGGGTTGCTTGCATGAGTTATATAAAAGCGATGACTCAGCAGAGGCTTAGTTTTCTGCTGGCGTTGTATATTGGCTTGTTTATGAATAGCGCAGTTTTTTACCGTCGGTTTGATGGCTATGCGCAAGCGTTTACTGTTTGGAAAGGAGTGTCTGCGGGTGTCGAGTTGGTTGCCACTGTCCTGGCGACCTTCTTTTTATTACGTGTACTCTCATTGTTCGGACGCCGTGCCTGGCGTGTACTGGCATCGCTGGTTGTGCTGTTTTCAGCCGCAGCCAGTTATTACATGACCTTCCTGAATGTGGTCATTGGCTATGGCATTATCGCATCGGTGATGACCACTGACATCGATCTCTCTAAAGAGGTGGTGGGCTGGCAGCTCTTTGCCTGGGTGGGGATAGTCAGCGTGATGCCGTTGTTGTCTATCTGGAGTAACCGCTGTCGCTACACCCTGTTGCGTCAGTTGCGTACCCGTGGCCACCGCGTGCAGAGCGTGACGCTGGTGGTGCTGGCCGCGCTGCTGGTTTGGGGGCCGATTCGTCTTCTGGACTTGCAGCAGAAGGAGGAGGAACGGACATCGGGCGTGGATATGCCGAGCTATGGCGGCGTGGTGGCGAACTCCTATCTCCCTTCCAACTGGCTTTCTGCACTCGGATTATATGCCTGGGCGCAGGTGGACGAGTCGTCGGATCATCGCTCCTTGCTGAATCCGGCAGCGAAGTTCAGCTATGTTGCGCCGGATGATATCAATGACACCTATGTGGTGTTCATTATTGGTGAAACGACGCGCTGGGATCATATGGGGCTACTCGGCTACTCGCGTAATACCACGCCAAAGCTGGCGCAGGAGAAAAACCTGGTCGCTTTCCGTGGCTACTCGTGCGATACCGCCACCAAGCTGTCGCTGCGTTGTATGTTCGTGCGTGAAGGTGGGGCAGAGGATAATCCCCAGCGAACGTTAAAAGAGCAGAACGTTTTCTCTGTGCTCAAACAGATGGGGTTCTCTTCCGATCTGTATGCGATGCAAAGCGAGATGTGGTTCTACAGCAACACGATGGCGGACAACATCGCCTACCGTGAGCAGATTGGCGCGGAGCCGCGTAACCGGGGCAAGAGCGTTGACGATATGCTGTTAATCGACGAGCTGCAGCACTCGCTGAATAACAACAAGCAGGGCAAGCATCTCATTATCCTGCATACCAAAGGTTCGCACTTCAACTATACCCAGCGCTATCCGCGTAGCTTTGCGCAGTGGACGCCGGAGTGTGTGGGCGTGGACGATAAATGCAGTAAAGAAGAGCTGATTAACTCGTACGATAACTCCGTCACCTATGTGGACTACTTTATCGATAGCGTGATCGACAAGCTGCGGGATAAGAAGGCGATTATCTTCTACGCGGCGGACCACGGTGAGTCGATAAACGAGAAGGAGCATCTGCACGGTACGCCGCGTAAGATGGCGCCACCGGAGCAGTTCCGCGTACCGATGATGGTGTGGATGTCGGACAAGTATCTGCAAAACCCGGACAAGGCGAAGATGTTCGCACAGTTAAAACAGCAGGCGGAGATCAAGGTCCCGCGCCGGCATGTTGAGCTGTACGACACCATCATGGGTTGCCTGGGATACACCTCGCCAAACGGCGGGATTAATGAAAATAACAACTGGTGCCATGTGCCTGCTAACAAGGCAAATTAAGGCACTGGCGGCTTTCTCGCCAGTCAGTTGGCTTTTTTACATTAAGTGATTGACGGTCGGGGTGTGTGGCAGTAAGATGCGCCCCGCATTCGGTGATTGGCGCAGCCTGGTAGCGCACTTCGTTCGGGACGAAGGGGTCGGAGGTTCGAATCCTCTATCACCGACCAAATTTAGAAAAACCCAACCGCAAGGTTGGGTTTTTTGTTTTCTGCGCCAGAAAGAGGATGAGAACCTCCGGGGGGCAGGGAGGTTCGACTCGAGCGGCAGCGAGAGAACGTTGCGCCAGCAACGGCCCGCAGGGCGAGCCACGCAGTGGCGAGTTATCCTCTGGCACCGACCAAATTCGAAAAGCCTGCTCAATGAGCAGGCTTTTTTGCATCTGTAGGTTTTGTCGCCCTGGTAAACAAAGCGCCGCCGGGGTGGGGATATCGCGCCACATCTCCCCCTCACCCCGACCCTCTCCCTCAAGGGATAGGGGGAAAGTCAGTGCTCGCCTGGAGTTTTGGATGGCGGCAGATATCCGCCATTTTATGCTGGCATGCACCGAACCGATCCTCTTGCTCCTTTGGAGAGAAGGTTAGGGAAAAATCATTCACTTCTGTAACCATTCTATAACCTTATTTCACCCTGCCATGTCACGGTTTTGTGACATAATCCATTGTATTTTTTTATATATAGTTGGATCTTTTTTCGCGTTGCATATGGATAGGGTTAGCATTTTACGCTGTGCGTTTTAACGTTCGCGGTATTAATCGCTCACATATTCAGCATTTCGTAAGAAATTTTTCATAATCTGCTCAAACGTTAAACACCAGTCTAAGATGATTCTCAAGCTTATTATTCTGCTCATTTCGGTGTAGCACAAATTTACCTGCTGAAAATAGCACCTTGAAGTTTTTTTTAACTTTGTTTGTTGATTCGCATCAACGATGTAAATCCCCGTTACCTGTATTGACGTTTTGACATTCTATTGACAGATTGTAGGGCATGAGGGGCATTTCATGGAGAATCTGCACTGCAACTCAGTCAATCCTGTGGAAGGATTTCCCATCTCTCATAATTTCCGATTAGACCAGGCAAAAATCTAATAACGGCTTGTCGGATAACCCAGCGCAAGGGTAACAACACATATCACATTGGAGCAGAATAATGAGTATTTCCTTGAAGAAGTCAGGGATGCTGAAGCTTGGTCTTAGCCTTGTGGCAATGACCGTAGCGGCAAGCGTGCAGGCAAAAACCCTGGTTTATTGTTCAGAAGGCTCGCCTGAAGGCTTTAACCCGCAGCTTTTCACTTCTGGTACTACTTACGACGCCAGCTCTGTGCCGATTTATAACCGTCTGGTTGAATTCAAAACCGGTACTACTGAGGTCATCCCGGGTCTTGCTGAGAAGTGGGATATCAGCGCCGATGGCAAAACCTACACTTTCCACCTGCGTAAAGGCGTGAAGTGGCAGGACAACAAAGATTTCAAACCGACGCGTGAATTCAACGCAGACGACGTCGTGTTCTCCTTTGATCGTCAGAAAAACGCCGACAACCCGTACCACAAAGTGTCTGGCGGCAGCTACGAATACTTCGAAGGGATGGGCCTGCCAGACCTGATTAGCGAAGTGAAGAAAGTTGACGATAACACCGTTCAGTTCGTGCTGACCCGTCCGGAATCTCCGTTCCTGGCCGATCTGGCCATGGACTTCGCGTCAATTCTGTCCAAAGAGTACGCTGACAACATGCTGAAAGCCGGCACGCCGGACAAAGTTGACCTGGATCCAATCGGTACCGGTCCGTTCCAGTTGCAGCAGTACCAGAAAGATTCCCGCATTCTGTACAAAGCGTTTGAAGGCTACTGGGGCACCAAGCCGAAGATCGACCGTCTGGTCTTCTCCATCACGCCTGACGCTTCCGTACGTTATGCCAAACTGCAGAAAAACGAGTGCCAGGTTATGCCGTATCCGAACCCGGCTGACATCGCTCGTATGAAAGAAGACAAAAACATTAACCTGATGGAGCAGGCTGGCCTGAACGTCGGTTACATGTCCTTCAACACCGAGAAGAAACCGTTTGATGACGTTAAAGTGCGTCAGGCGCTGACTTACGCGGTAAATAAAGAAGCGATCATCAAAGCGGTTTACCAGGGTGCGGGTATCGCGGCGAAAAACCTGATTCCGCCAACAATGTGGGGCTACAACGACGACGTTAAGGATTACACCTACGACGTTGAGAAAGCGAAACAGCTGCTGAAAGAATCTGGCCACGAAAAAGGCTTCACCGTTGAGCTGTGGGCAATGCCGGTACAGCGTCCGTACAACCCGAACGCTCGCCGCATGGCTGAGATGATTCAGGCTGACTGGGCGAAAATCGGCGTTCAGGCCAAGATCGTTACTTACGAGTGGGGTGAGTACCTGAAACGCGCGAAAGCGGGTGAGCACCAGGCTGTGATGATGGGCTGGACCGGTGACAATGGGGATCCGGACAACTTCTTCGCAACCCTGTTCAGCTGCGCTGCGGCGAAAGACGGTTCCAACTACTCTCGCTGGTGCTACAAGCCGTTTGAAGACCTGATTCAGCCGGCTCGCGCAACCGACGACCACAACAAGCGTGTTGAACTGTACAAACAGGCTCAGGTAGTGATGCATGATCAGGCTCCGGCACTGATCGTTGCGCACTCCACCGTGTATGAGCCGGTGCGTAAAGAAGTCAAAGGCTATGTGGTTGATCCGCTGGGCAAACACCACTTCGAAAACGTGTCAGTTGAATAATAGGCACGATGCCTGAATCCCTCCTCCCTTTTGGGGAGGAGGGTTTTTGTTCCTTATTCCTCCGGGAAAAGGTCTGGGTAAGGGGGCGTTTTTTCCCGGTTACCCAAAATTTGTGAGCAATACAGACGCACTACCGCCAGGTTAATGCGTCACTACAGAGAATCCGGGTTATGTTGCAGTTCATCCTCCGACGTCTGGGGCTAGTTATCCCGACGTTTATCGGTATCACCCTTCTCACCTTTGCCTTCGTTCATATGATTCCCGGCGACCCGGTGATGATCATGGCAGGTGAGCGTGGTATCTCTCCTGAGCGTCATGCCCAGCTGCTGACCGAGCTTGGTCTCAACAAGCCGCTGTGGGAGCAATATGTCAACTATGTGTGGGGCGTGTTGCATGGTGATTTAGGGATCTCTCTTAAGAGCCGTCTTCCGGTGTGGGACGAGTTCGTGCCGCGTTTTAAAGCGACGCTGGAACTCGGTATCTGCGCCATGATTTTCGCTGTGGCAGTCGGTATTCCGGTGGGCGTAATGGCCGCCGTGAAGCGTGGCTCCATTTTCGATCATACCGCCGTGAGCCTCGCGCTGACTGGTTACTCCATGCCTATCTTCTGGTGGGGCATGATGCTGATCATGCTGGTATCGGTGCAGTGGAATCTGACGCCGGTCTCCGGACGCGTCAGTGACATGGTGTTCCTTGACGACAGTAACCCGCTTACCGGTTTCATGCTTATCGATACCGCGATATGGGGCGAGCAAGGCAACTTTATCGATGCCGTGGCGCATATGATTCTGCCTGCCGTCGTGCTGGGGACCATCCCGCTGGCGGTTATTGTCCGTATGACGCGTTCCTCGATGCTGGAAGTGCTGGGTGAAGACTATATCCGTACCGCACGCGCCAAAGGGTTAACCCGCATGCGCGTCATCATTGTCCATGCGCTGCGTAATGCCATGCTGCCGGTAGTGACCGTTATCGGTCTGCAGGTGGGGACATTGCTGGCGGGTGCCATCCTGACGGAAACCATCTTCTCCTGGCCGGGCCTGGGCCGCTGGCTGATTGACGCGCTGCAGCGCCGCGATTATCCGGTTGTGCAGGGTGGGGTATTGCTGGTCGCGACGATGATTATTCTCGTCAACCTGTTGGTCGACCTGCTCTACGGCGTGGTGAACCCGCGTATTCGTCATAAGAAGTAAGGGGCCATCATGTCACAAGTCACTGAAAATAAAGTTGTCTCTGCACCGGTGCCGATGACCCCGCTGCAGGAGTTCTGGCACTATTTCAAGCGTAACAAAGGCGCGGTTGTTGGCCTGGCTTACGTGGTTATTATGCTGCTTATCGCCATCTTTGCGAACGTGCTGGCACCGCATAACCCGGCGGATCAGTTCCGTGATTCGCTGCTGGCACCGCCGGTCTGGCAGGATGGCGGCACATGGTCGCACCTGCTCGGTACCGATGACGTAGGCCGCGATACCCTGTCGCGCTTGATGTTTGGTGCGCGTCTGTCGCTGCTGGTTGGCTGTCTGGTGGTGGTACTGTCGCTGATCATGGGCGTGGTACTGGGTCTGGTGGCGGGCTACTTCGGCGGTCTCGTCGATAACATCATCATGCGTGTCGTCGACATCATGCTGGCGTTGCCAAGCCTGCTGCTGGCGCTGGTGCTGGTAGCCATATTCGGCCCCTCGATAGTCAATGCGTCGCTAGCGCTCACCTTCGTGGCCTTGCCGCACTATGTGCGTCTGACCCGTGCTGCGGTACTGGTGGAAGTGAACCGTGATTACGTTACGGCTTCCCGCGTGGCGGGTGCAGGCGCGATGCGTCAGATGTTCGTCAATATTTTCCCTAACTGCCTTGCGCCGCTGATTGTTCAGGCGTCGCTTGGTTTCTCGAACGCCATTCTCGACATGGCCGCCCTCGGCTTCCTTGGCATGGGTGCGCAGCCGCCAACACCGGAGTGGGGCACCATGCTCTCCGACGTGTTGCAGTTCGCACAAAGTGCCTGGTGGGTCGTGACCTTCCCGGGTGTGGCGATCCTGCTGACGGTGCTGGCATTTAACCTGATGGGTGACGGCCTGCGTGATGCGCTCGACCCCAAACTGAAGCAGTAAGAGGTTCGAGATGGCGTTATTAAATGTAAATAAATTATCGGTGCACTTCGGCGACGTTGGCAGCGAGTTCCGCGCCGTAGACCGCGTTAGCTACAGCGTGAATCAGGGTGAAGTGGTTGGCATCGTCGGTGAGTCTGGTTCCGGTAAATCGGTCAGCTCGCTGGCGATCATGGGTCTGATTGACTTCCCTGGCCGCGTAATGGCAGAACATCTGGAGTTTAACGGCCAGGATCTGAAACGCATTTCGGAAAAAGAACGCCGCAGTCTGGTGGGGTCCGAAGTGGCGATGATCTTCCAGGATCCGATGACCAGCCTCAACCCGTGCTACACCGTGGGTTTCCAGATTATGGAAGCCATCAAGGTGCACCAGGGCGGCAACAAACACACCCGTCGTCAGCGTGCGATCGATCTGCTGACTCAGGTGGGGATTCCTGACCCGGCTTCACGTCTGGATGTCTATCCGCACCAACTGTCCGGTGGGATGAGTCAGCGTGTGATGATCGCCATGGCGATCGCCTGTCAGCCGAAACTGCTGATTGCCGATGAACCGACCACCGCACTGGATGTGACCATCCAGGCGCAGATCATCGAACTGCTGCTTGAGTTGCAGCAGAAAGAGAACATGGCGTTGATCCTGATCACTCACGATCTGGCGCTGGTGGCCGAAGCGGCACACAAAATCATCGTGATGTATGCAGGCCAGGTGGTGGAAACCGGTGCCGCGAAAGATATCTTCCGCGCACCGCGTCACCCGTATACCCAGGCGCTGCTGCGTGCGCTGCCGGAGTTTGCCCAGGATAAAGCCCGTCTGGCGTCGCTGCCTAGTGTGGTTCCCGGTAAGTATGACCGCCCGAACGGCTGTCTGCTGAACCCGCGCTGCCCCTACGCAACGGATCGATGCCGTGCCGAAGAGCCTGCTCTGAACACCGTTGACGGTGCGCGCCAGTCGAAATGTCACTACCCACTCGATGATGCCGGGAGGCCGACCCTATGAGTACACATGAGGCCACCACGCAACAGCCGCTGTTGCAGGCCATTGATCTGAAAAAACACTATCCGGTGAAGAAGGGGATGTTCGCCCCGGAACGTCTGGTGAAAGCGCTGGACGGCGTCTCGTTCACCCTCGAGCGCGGTAAAACGCTGGCGGTGGTGGGGGAATCTGGCTGTGGTAAATCCACCCTGGGTCGTCTGTTGACGATGATCGAAATCCCGACCGGTGGTGAGCTGTACTACCAGGGGCAGGATCTGCTGAAACACGATCCGCATGCGCAGAAACTGCGTCGGCAGAAAATCCAGATCGTGTTCCAGAACCCGTACGGTTCGTTAAACCCACGCAAAAAAGTAGGCCAGATTCTGGAAGAGCCGCTGCTGATTAACTCCACTCTCAGCAAGGCGGAGCGCCGCGAGAAAGCGCTGGCGATGATGGCGAAAGTCGGCCTGAAAACCGAACATTACGACCGCTATCCGCACATGTTCTCCGGCGGTCAGCGTCAGCGTATCGCCATTGCCCGTGGTCTGATGCTGGACCCGGACGTGGTGATTGCCGACGAACCGGTCTCCGCGCTGGACGTTTCGGTGCGTGCGCAGGTGCTGAACCTGATGATGGACCTGCAGCAGGATTTGGGGCTGTCGTACGTGTTTATCTCTCACGACCTGTCTGTGGTTGAGCATATCGCCGATGAAGTGATGGTAATGTATCTTGGCCGCTGCGTGGAGAAAGGCACGAAAGACCAGATCTTCAACAATCCGCAGCATCCGTATACTCAGGCGCTGCTCTCTGCGACCCCACGCCTGAACCCGGACGAACGTCGCGAACGCATCAAGTTGACCGGCGAGCTGCCAAGCCCGCTGAATCCGCCGCCGGGCTGTGCCTTCAACGCCCGCTGCCGTCGTCGCTTTGGGCCTTGTACGCAGTTGCAGCCGCAACTCAAGGAGTACGACGGTCAATTGGTTGCCTGCTTCGCGGTCGACCAGGATGTCAACGGCGAGAAGCCACACGCGTAACGCGCTGAAATGAAAAAACCGGAGTCTTTGGCTCCGGTTTTTTTATGCCTTCCCGGATGCGGCGCTTAACGCACCTTATCCGGGCTACGATTTTGGGGTTCGGGCTATGTCTTTCTCCCTCTCCCTGTGGGTGAGGGCATCAGACTGCGCTGATGCCAAACCGTCAAAGTATCGGTTCTTTATCGTTATCAATCGGTGACCAGTCCAGCTTGCCCTGCTCGCGCACCTGACGCCAGGCGAGGAACATCAGCATCAACGTCACCACCGCGTAGGCGAACGTCACCGTTGGGGAGGCGTTCACCGCCATCTGGTGCCCGTGAATAAAGCCGAAGAACGAAAGCACCGTGGCCGCCGCGGCATACACCGCCGCCCAGTTAAAGCGCCTGTCGATGATAAACGCAGCAATCGCCCCCATCATCAGACCCGCCAGTACGGCACCGCCACCGGTGGTCGCCATGCCGTTATAGAGCACGCCGTTATTGGCCATATTGGCCATCACCTCCGCCGGCAGATTCACCGTGTTCGCACCCGCCGCATTCAGCGCACCGTCCACCTGGGTTTTCGCCCATTCTGCGATATTCGGCACCAGCGCCAGCACGATGGCCGGTGCATGGCGCTTCGGTGAGACCTGGAATGCCTGCGCGCCAATCACCAGGCCGATGAACAGCAGAATAGGCACAATCGCCACCAGCGGAATGATGGAGAGCAGCAGTGCGGTCAGGCCGAGGAAGCAGACAATCGCCATGCAGATGCCGGTCGCCAGCGAATAACCGATCCGCCCGCCCATCGCTTTCCAGCCAGGGTGACCGATATAAACCGCAGGTGGGAACGGCGAACCGAGCAGCGCACCGACAATTGCCCCGACGCCATCTGCTGCCAGCACCGCCCGCAGGTTGTAGCTGTCGCCACCGACCGCAGCGGATTCAACGTTATTGAGGATCTCGGTAAAGTTGAAGATACCCAGCGGGATAGCCGTTACCAGTAGCGGCCAGACCAGCTCCGACGGCACGCTGAACACATCGCCGGTAATGGAGGGCAGATGCAGCGAAAAATTGCCCGCCGCTTCCTTCACTGCCGCCGGATTCATAATGTCGCTGAGGCCTAAAGAAGGTTGCGCCCCAGCCCAGCACGCAGCCAACGATGACCACCGCCAGTCCGCCCGGCAGACCAAACGGCAGACGCACATTGCCAACCCAGTTGAGCAGGATGATGGCGAAGCAAATAACGCCAATCCACGCGGTATCAAACATCTGATACGCCGGGCGCATGGCGATAAAGGCAATGGCGATCCCGGCCAGCGTGCCCAGCATGGCAGCGCGCGGGGTGTATTTACGAATGGTCGGGCCGACGACGACGCCGAGCAGAACGATAACGCCGACGATCATCGCCCAGATAAGCCCGAGCTTCCAGGCCAGCATCCAGTCTTTATGAATCAGCAATGTTGGCAGCATGACCACAAAGACCACGATAAACATATGCGGCACGCTGGGGCCGTAAGGCAGGGCGGTAACATCATTGCGGCCTTCGCGCTGGGCTAATTTCCAGGCGAGCCAGGCGTAGAAGAGATTGCCGAGGGGAAGGGCGATGCCCAGAGCAGGCAGGATACGGCCATAAACGGTAGTCGCCGGGATTTGCGCGACGTACAGTGCCAGCCCGGAGAGCACCAGCACATTCAATAACACATTCGTGAACAGACCAAAAAAAGCGTTTAAATCGCCCGCGACCCAGAGCTGTGGCCGAAAAGCGTTGTTTCCTTGCGCCATGATCCTACTCCTGACGTTATTACTCAGTCATATAGTGGCCGGTATAAGCTCTCCAGCCTCCCAAAGAGGTAATTTCTTTTTGTCCTTCCACCAGCCAGGGTTCGGCCAGCACACCCAGTACTTCACTTCCGTCACTCAACTCCACTTTGCCGATACACAATCCGGCAGGCTCTTTTTGTAAAATCTCGCCCAATCCTGCAGGCGGTACAGCCCAAATCTCCAGCGCAATCGGACCACCGTTCCCGGGGGTACGGATCATGCCAGGGTGATTATCGTTGATGGTCCAACAGCGGTAGCAGGCGGCGGTTGTGTCTTCCCGAACAAAGTCAGCCTGTGCGGCAATCATATTAGGATGGAGCACAAGGCCACGCATTAATGTGCCATTTACCGCGAGTAAAATCTTGTTATTTATCATTGTGTTTTGCTCTAAAAAGTGTGCCGGCGCTAGCATGTAAAACGGGTGCCGCCATTGCCACTCAGCGCACGAGGGATCCCCTGCGGTGTGGTAATCAAGCCCATCCCCTGAGGCTGACCGCGCAAATACGTCAGCATGGCTTCCACTTTCGGGGCCATGCTGCCTGCGCCAAACTCGCTGCTTTGCAGCAGTGCTTCTGCCTCGGCGAGAGAAAGCTGACTCAGCCAGCGCTGCTGCGGTGTGCCAAAATTCACGGCCACCTGATCAACGCCCGTTGGGATAAGCAGCATCTCAGCTCCCAGTTCACAGGCTAAAAGCGCAGAGGCGCCGTCTTTATCGATAACCGCCTGCGCGGCAACCAGCCTGCCGTCGCTATCGCGCCAGACGGGGATCCCGCCGCCGCCACAGGCGATGACCAGAACGTTCTGTGCCAGCAGCGCGCGAATGACAGGCGTCTCGATAATCTCAAGCGGGGCGGGTGAAGGCACCACGCGACGCCAGCCGCGCCCTGAATCTTCGGCGATATGCCAGCCCTGCGCCGCCGCAAGCGGGGTAGCCGTCTCGTGATCCATATGCGCGCCAATAGGCTTATCCGGCGAAGAGAAGGCCGGGTCGTGTGGGTCGATACGGGTTTGGGTCACCAGCGCCACCACCTTAATGCCCGATAACCCTCGCGCCGCCAGCGCGTTACTCAGCGCGTTCTGGAACATAAATCCGATCGCTCCCTGGGTGTCGCCAACGGCGTACTCCAGCGGGACGGTGGGGGCGGCATCTTTGGCGACTTCGCTGCGGCGCAGGATAAACCCCACCTGCGGCCCGTTGCCGTGGGTTAACACCACGCGCCAGCCTGCGGCAATCAGCTCAACGACGTGGGTGGCAGTCTCTTTTACCGCCTCATATTGCTGCTCGAGCGCGTTTTCGCCCGGCGAGCGGATCAGGGCGTTGCCACCAACGGCGACAACAGCAACCTTGCCGCTACACACGAACGTCCCCTTGCGACAGCGCGGTCAGCCCGGCAAGGAAGCAGGCCAGCGGTGCCGTCGTGATCCCGGCGCCAATTTGCCCGACGCCCGCCAGCTTATGGGCGATACCGGTATTGATGATGGGCAGAATATTGCTATCGACAACGCGGCGGGCGTCAATCCCGCAGCCGCTCCCGACAAAGTTCAACGCGGGCAGGGTAAACGCAGGCTGGGTGGTTAAGGTGATTTCATGCATAGCCTGGCTGTGCCTGACCGCATCCGCCGGGGTACCGCCAACAAATTTAACGATGGCTGGTGACGCCGCCATGGCAAACCCGCCAATGCCTGCGGTTTCGGTGATCGCGGAGTCGCCCAGATCTGCCGCCGCATCGTTAACGCCGAAACCGGGGAAGAACAGACCGTTAACCGGATTGGCCGGGGCCTGGAACCAGCGATCGCCGGTACCGGAAAGGCGGATACCGAAGTTAACACCGTTTCGCGCCATCACCGTCACCATTGAGCTGTGTGGGACGTCGCTGGCGGCATCGAGCATTGATTTGCAGGCCGCCATGGACAGGTTCAGGAAAAAATGGTCGTTGGCCGCGATAAATTCCAGCACTTCCGGGCCGTTTTTAATCCGCGCCAGATGCGACGCCAGACGACGGAAAAGCAGCCCGCTGGCGGCAACGTTGCGGTTGTGGCATTCGTCGCCCATGTGCAACGCCTGCGCAATCATCGGTTTAAGTTCGATATCGCCGCTCATGGCGAGCGCCTGTTTGATGGCGGGAGCCAGCACCTCCGCCATCCAGCGCAGGCGGGTCAGCACATCGTCGTGGTTCGCGCCAAAACGCAGCACTTTCCCCAGCCCTTCGTTGAAGTTGCAGTAGGCCCGGTTGCCGTGGGTTTTGTTCTCCACTATCCACACGGGCATTGAAGGGCTGATGATCCCCGCCATCGGTCCGGTGGCGTGGTGATGGTGGCAGGGTTCCAGCGCGATTTCGCTGTTCGCCGCCATCAGCATGGCCTGCTCAACGCTATCGGCCCAGCCTTCCAGCACTATCGCACCGGCAATTGCCCCCTGCATCGGGCCACACATGTCTGCCCAGGCGATAGGTGGACCGGCATGCAGAATCTTGCGTTCGGCGGTCAGCGCCGGAATCGCTTCCCGCGCCGTACTGATACCGACCAGCACCGGTTGCGCATCCAGATAGCGCTGCAACGCGATGTCATTGGCCGCATCCACGCGGGTATCTGCCATTAATGTCGCCAACATCCAGTTAGCCTCTTCGTCACCTGACGCTACGGGCTGCCATTGCAGATGCAAAACGTCCCCGCCGGCATCACGCAGATTACTGGCGAAGCTCTCCAGACCTAGGTTGAGCACGCTGAGCGGTTGTTGAAATAACGTCGTCATAATCTATTTCCGTTGAAGGGCGATGAAAGCCGCCAGCCGCGCGGCCTCGATATTGCTGTCCGCCACCAGTACGCCGGCCTGTTGTAAACGTTCAATGTGCTGCTGACGATTCTGAGGATCGTCTTCGGTCCCGCAAACGTGGGCAATCAGCAAAAGGTGTCGCTGATCCCGTGCTGCTTCTTGCTGCAGGGTTTCCAGTATGGGCAGCAGCGTGGCGCAAGGATCTGCGCTGGCGCCGTAGCCCAGTACAATGTCAAACAACAGGACGGCAGTGGTGGGGTCGCGGCCTTCTGACAGCAGGCGCGCGTTGCGCAGTTCGGGGTTAATCATCGGATGCGGTCGGCCCTGGGTGAATTCGTCGTCCCCCATATCAACCAGACTGTGTCCGTTGCCCCGCTGACGGCTGTGTAATTCCGCTGCTCCACGAACGGGGGCGTTGGATTCACACGGTAGTCCCGCCGCCAGCAGGGCGAGTTGTGCTTCGTAACAGAATGTGCCACCGGCGAAAACGCCGCGAATGTCTTTTTGTTTTGTCGCCATTGCCTCGATGCTGTCCTGGGCTTTGGCGATGAGTGATTCCCTGGTATTGATCTCTTTCGGCGCCGGTTTACCCTCTAACGTGGCTACCGCGACTTCCGCTGCATGACGCAGACTCAGTGCGGGAATGACGCCTTCGTACTGCAAACTGTGTTCGTCGGCACCCAGAAAATGGACGACGACGGGTTTTCCGCACTGGCGCGCACTGGCCAGTACTTTGTGCATAATCCCTGGTGCTGGTGGTTTAGAAATAAGAACAATAAGCTGTGTATCGGGGTCTTCTGCTAACAGGGTTATGCCCTGAATCATGCTCAGACCGCCGATGGATTCGTGCAGATCTCGCCCGCCCGAGCCAATTGCCTGCGACACGCCCGCGCCAAGATGGTGAATGTGGCAACTGACTTCCTGTAATCCGGTCCCGGAGGCCGCCACCAGGCCAATGGAACCGCGCCGTACCACGTTGGCAAAACCCAGCGGCAGACCGTTGATAATGGCGGTACCGCAATCCGGCCCCATCACTAACAGGTCATTCTGGCTAGCGTAACGCTTGATGGCGGCTTCCTGTTCTTCCGGAACGTTATCGCTAAAGATCATCACATGCAGGCCGTTGCTCAATGCTTTTAAGGCCTCGGCGGCGGCGTAGCGTCCCGGTACGGAAATCAGGGCAAAATTGGCTTCCAGCGCATCATGTAAACCCATGGCGATACTGACCGGTGCGCGGTGTGTTGTACCCGAGGCGGGCTGAACCGCAGACGGACGCAGCAGCGAGGCTGCCAGTTCCAGCGCCTCTTGCGCGACGGCTTCACTGGCCTCCAGCGCAATTAACAGATCGTTAGGGCGTGCGTCGATGACGATGTCAATGCCCGCATCCCGCATGCGTTCGATATTTGCCGGAGTCGCCATGGCGACAGATGCCTGCTCGACCCCATCCAGCGCGTTGAGTTTGGCGGAGATCTGCATAAGGGAAACGGAGTCCTTATACAGGTTCGGGAAACATTGATAGTGCAGTGTCATCTTTTATCCTCGGGCAAATACTTTACTCACTTTGCTGTGTAGACCCGGCGGGGCGTCATGGGGGCGTCATTGGCGTAGTGCCGCAATGACCTCCGCTGACTGGCTTACCCAACCGACAATGGCGCCCTGGGCTTTGATCATCGCCAGCGCCGCCTGGTGAAATTCCGGGAAGTAGGAGGCACAGCAATCTTCCGGTATCACCAGCTCATAGCCGCGATCGTTGGCTTCCCGGGCGGTGCTTTGCACGCACACTTCGGTGGTGACGCCGCAGATAATGAGCGAGGTGATGCGGTGAGATTGCAGAATGAGGTGCAGATCGGTGGCGTAAAATGCCCCTTTGCCCGGCTTATCAATTACCGGTTCGCCCGGCTGTGGTGCAAGTTCGGGAATAATGTCGTGGCCCGACTGACCCCGCACCAGGATGCGGCCCATCGGTCCCGGTTCACCAATAAAGGTTTTACCGCCACGGGTACGTTTGGCGGGCAGGCAATCGCTGAGGTCGTCCCGGTGTCCTTCACGGGTGTGAATAACCAGCAAACCCGCCTCGCGGGCGCTTTTCAGCAATGCGGCACAGGGTTCGATTGCCCGGCGAACGAGGGAGACATCATTACCAAGGGCTTCGCCAAAACCGCCGCGTTCAACAAAGTCGCGCTGCATATCAATAACCACCAGTGCGGTGGTGGCGGGACCGAACTGAAAGTCAAAAGGTTGAGCTTTGATCGTGCGCATAAACGTTCCCTTGTTGATGTTGTCTTTAACTGGAGTGTACGGAGTGATAACGCAGCGTGTGCAAAAAGGTTTTCTGCCTGAACCTCAAAAAATATGAGGCATGGCTGTACACGAAAGCGCCATAATGCACAAATCGTGTACTGGCGGGGCCTCAGGCGCACAAGCGTTGGATTTGTTTAAAAAAGTCACGCAAAACAAGATATCGGATTTGTGACTTCGCACCTATGAAAGGAGTAATCATGCATTCAGGAAGGAATGTTGCGGCGATACAACTCTGCGATGCGCTACCACAATGGCGCCAGACGGTTCCCTGGCTTCGGGTGCACTCGGTTTTCCAGCGCGCCTGTAATTTGCAGACGCCGCAAGGGAGCCTGTGGGTGGTGCAGGCGCGTGGTATGCCGCTGGCCCCGGCAGGTATGGTGATTGACTGCGCTGACCTGCGTCCCCTGTTTACCGTCGGCGAGAGGCTGCGCTGGCTTGATGAAGCCCACCTGTGCGGCGCAGGCGCGTATATCGACCTGCGCGCAGCCATATCGCTTTCTACAAGGCTGCAACCCTGCGGTGACCCGCAAACGCTGGCGCGTCTGGCGGCAGAGATCGCGGCCTTTTTTAATCATCAGCCGGAAAAAGGCATTCGTCAGGCGCTGCACACGGACGCCGCGTTAATCGGCGCACAGGCAGCCCTGGTTCACTGGCTGCGTACGGGGGAAGGGGAGTTTCGTGAGATCCTGATGTCCTTTATTGGGCGGGGAGAGGGGCTGACCCCCGCTGGCGATGATTTTCTGCTGGGCGTATTGCTGGTGCTGGATAACTGGCGCTTTGCGAACGCGGTGGTATTGAAAGCAGCGCTGCCCGCCTTGCTCGAACGCACCACCGATATCAGCCGCGCCATGCTGGAGCAGGGCTGCCATAGCCGCTACAGCGCTTTACTGCTGGCGCTGGCGGCAGGAGAAGCGCAGGCTGTCGCCCGTGTTGCCGATTACGGGCACTCTTCCGGGCACGATATGCTGGCGGGCATCCTGACGGCCGCGCGCGCCTTAGCTTAATGGCGTGAAAAATCCTTTTTGCACCTCCGGCTGTTTCAGCCGCTGTAACCACCAGTTAAAACAGGGGCGCGGCGGTCGGCTTTGCCAGGCCAGAAACAGCGGCGTCGGTTGTTTGCTCTCTTCAACATGCAGGTGTACCAGTCGGCCATCATCAATATAGTGCTGGCAAATATGACGCGGCAGAAAGCCGATGCCGAGTCCGTTGAGATGCATCGTGATTTTCGCTGGATAATCGGGGGCAACTACCGCTTTCTGGCCTCGCAGTTGCCAGGCCACTTTGGGCTCCAGCTTTACCGAAGTATCAGGGATGCACACCGCAGGATAACGGCGCAGGTCGTCGGCGCGCAGCGGGCGGTGGATGGCGGTAAGCGGGTGATCCGGCGCAATGGCGAAGAGCCACTCGGCCGCGCCCATCTCCAGGCAGCATATCTCACCGGGCAGCGCGACCTGGTTGGGGGCGCCAATAGCGATATCCGCACGCTTTTCCAGTAAGGCATCCCAGACGCCATCATGCACATCAATGGCAATATGAATTTCGGTTTGCGGGAAAAGTAATTCACTTTCTGATAGCAATGCGTAAAGCGGCTGCAGGCTGACAATATTATTGAGGGTAATATTGAGACGTGTCTCGACACCAGCGGCAATACGCTGGGTGGCAAACTGGAGATCGTCGAGCTGGGTCAGGATAATTTGACCTTTACTAATGAAATAACGCCCGGCCTCGGTTAATTCCAGCTGCTTCCCCAGACGTTTGAATAATTTAAGCCCCAGTTCACTTTCCAGCTTGTGGACAGTGTAGCTAAGCGCTGTCGGTACTTTATGCAGTTCCTCTGCGGCTGCGGCGAAACTGCCACAGCGTGCAATGGTGATGATCACATTCAACGCTTGTGCACTAATCAACATGCCGTCTCCCTTCCCGGATAGCGCGTAGTTACTGTTTAGCGCATTACGCACGTTCAGACCAGCGTGTCAGCTCGACCCTGCCAGAAACAGGAGTTTTACGCTAATTGGCTTTGTTATAACGAGTTGCCGTTTTTTATCCTGGATCTAAATCAAATTAGTATTTCTAAATATTTCTGCGAGTAATAAATAATTAAAGTGGTTACTATTCGAACTGATATAAAAATCTGGTTTGAATGTTTAAATTGGTTTTTTATATCACAAATTCAATATAAGTAGATTCTTGATTCGTTAATCAACGCAGAGGGTTGCTATTAACTACTTGGCGGATTCAACTCCGAAGTGCAACGCTAAGCCGCCAATCTTAGCTCTGCAAACACCACAGACGGTTGCCTGA
>NZ_CBFFRL010000090.1:0-18542 GCF_965644215.1 Phytobacter sp. V69 | reverse complement strand
ATTCAGGCAACCGTCTGTGGTGTTTGCAGAGCTAAGATTGGCGGCTTAGCGTTGCACTTCGGAGTTGAATCCGCCGCCCATATACCATTTCCAATAAAAAAATAATTAAGGATATGGCAGACACAACCAGGGCAAAAAAGAAGAGTTATTCCTGGAAAGGTCTGCAAATTGAGTTTTGATTATATGTCGTCATGATTAACCCCCTTTGCAGTGAAAATAGATGGAAAGTGCGCGTATAGTAATGAGGCATATCCGGTAATGCAAGGCTATTTTACTGCACTAATTGCCGGATCATATGGTAATTAATAAATTTCACCCCTCGGGATTCAACATTCTGTTCCCGAATAATAGCAAAGCCCAGGCGCTCAAACAGCGGCCTGGCGGTGATACTGGCATCAACGCTGAACACGCCTTCCGACCTGGGTTTGAACAGTTCCATTAACAGTGAACGGGCAATTCCCTGGCGGGTAAATTCTGGCGCGACAAATAACAGATCAATATAATCCTCCTGGGCGGCAAGAAAACCGACGGGCCTGTTATTCATAACAGCCACCAGCACCTGAGAATTTGCTAATTTGTTCTGCCAGCGAACCTCATCCACCTGTGCCCATGCGGCAATCTGGTGCGGAGAATAATGCTGACTGGCCACTTCTTTTATTGCCGCAATGAATATTGCGCACAGCGACTGAAAGTCTTCGTCCTGATAGGGTCTTATTTCCAGCATCATTACAGCCCCAGCACCAGTTGGCGTTCTAATTGCGGATCGAGCAGCGTCACATGTAATCCCACTAAACGCACGCCACGCCCACCGCGCCGTTCATTCCAGGTTTTTCGCGCCGTCGCCAGGAGATCGTCTTTATTTAAGCGTGGCCAGACGTGTTCCTGGGTGGTGAGCTGGAAATCTGCAAACTTGAGTTTGACCCCCTGTCGGGCAATAAGCAGGTCGGGTTTTATCTTCAACAGCCGCCGCTCCAGCTCCGGGTAGAGCTGCTGGTTGATAATGGCTTCACACTCTTCCCATTCATGGATGTCTTCAATCAGCGTACGTTCCACGCCGACCGACTTGCGCAGCCTGTCGTTGCTGATCTGCCGTTCATCAATGCCCAGACTGCGCTCCCACAGCACGCGGCCAAATTTACCAAACCGCTTGAGCAGCATCGCCAGGTCGCTGTTTTGCACATCTTCGCAAGTACGCAACCCCAGCGTTTCCAGCTTCGCCGCAGAGACCTTGCCAACGCCAGGAATCTTCCCCAGCGGTAGCGTGCGTAAGAACGCCGGGACATCCGCTGGCGCAATCACATATTGCCCGTCGGGTTTATGCAGATCGGAGGCAATTTTCGCCAGGAACTTCACCGGCGCGACTCCGGCCGATGCGGTCAGCTGCGTTTCGCGAAAAATGGTCTGGCGGATCTCTTCGGCCATTAGCGTTGCCGAACCGTGACAATAGGGGCTGTCGGTCACATCCAGATACGCTTCATCCAGCGACAGTGGCTCAATCAGGGCGGTATAACGGGAAAAGATTTCACGAATATGGTTAGACGCTTCCCGGTAGGCTTCAAAGCGACCGGGTAATAAGGTGAGGTGCGGGCAGAGTTTTAATGCCATTGCCGTGGGCATGGCGCTGCGAACACCGTATTTACGCGCCGGATAGTTAGCCGTGCTAATGACCCCGCGCTGGACCCTGCTACCGCCGATGGCAATAGGGATATCCCGCAGAGCCGGATTGTCGCGCATCTCCACCGCCGCGAAAAAGCAGTCCATATCAACATGTATGATTTTGCGCATACGCTCACCTTACCCGATACTGGATAAGTATACAGCATTCTTACCTAAGATGAGAAGAGACGAAGAAAATGTGAGTTTAGTGTGAAAAAAAACGCCCAATAGTGCTGTTATTTCTGGGGTTTTCATCTGACAATATTTAACAGGGGGATCGCTGTAAAAAACTAATTTGTAAACTCAGCGATCCGGGCTTGCGAAAAACTACCGTGATGCTACTGTGGGCGCACCCAATCCAGATTATTCTGAATTTTTGGGATTCTTTTGCCGTCCTGGCAATGTGGTAACCGTTTTATCAAGGAAACAAGCAGTATGCGTAAAATCGCATTTTTTCTTGCGATGCTTCTGATGCCGTGCGTCTCATTCGCCAGCTTATTAAGCAGCAATGGTTCAACAACGTCGATCAGCAAAGAATATAAGCAGCAGTTGATGGGGTCACCGGTATACATCCAGATCTTCAAAGAAGAGCGTACCCTTGATCTCTACGTCAAAATGGGTGAGCAGTACCAACTCCTCAATAGCTACAAAATTTGTAACTACTCTGGCGGCCTGGGCCCTAAACAGCGTCAGGGCGATTTCAAAAGCCCGGAAGGGTTCTATTCTATTCAGCGCAGCCAGCTAAAACCGGACAGCCGTTTTTATAAAGCCATCAATATTGGTTTTCCTAACGCGTTTGACCGTGCCCACGGTTATGAAGGGAAATACCTGATGATCCACGGCGCGTGCGTGTCCATTGGTTGCTACGCCATGACCGATTCGCAGATTGACGAGATTTTCCAGTTTGTTACCGCCGCGCTGGTGTTTGGTCAGCAAAGCGTACAGTTGAGCATTTATCCGTTCCGGATGACTGACGCAAATATGCAGCGTCACAAATATTCGACCTATGCGAAATTCTGGGAACAGTTAAAACCGGGTTATGACTTCTTCCAGCAAACGCAGAAACCGCCTGTGGTCTCCGTTGTTGACGGAAACTACGTGGTCAGCAAACCGCTGAGCCACGAAGTTATTCACCCGCAGCTGGCGTCAAACTATACGCTCCCCGAGACAAAATAATGCCCACTCACCTGGCATAATCTTTTGCCAGGTTTCATTGCCCGTTAGCGGCTGGGTAGCAATCACGGTAACCACATCGTTAGGTGTGGTTTCCCGCTGAAAATCAATTTCCACATCCTGATCCAACAGCTTCGCCACGCCGAACGGTGCCCGACGGGTAATGCAGAACAGGTTGGTCGAGCAGAACGCCATCACGTAGCGCCCATCCGACAGCAGCATATTGAACACACCTTTCTCACGCAGCTCAGTCGCCAGCGTTGCGATGTATTTAAATACCGCTTCCATATTGCCCGGCGTACGCGGATAACGCGTGGTGAGCTTATGCAACAGCCAGCAGAAGGCTTTCTCGCTATCCGTTTCCCCTACCGGACGAAAATTCCCTGTCTCCAGCGTTTTATAACCGGTTAACTGCCCGTTATGGGCGTAGGTCCAGTTGCGACCCCAGAGTTCACGGGTAAAAGGATGGGTGTTTTCCAGCGCCACTTCGCCACGGTTTGCCTGACGAATATGGGCCACCACCGAGCAGGACTTTATCGGGTAATCCTGAACCAGACGGGCAATCGGTGAGTTAAAGCTGGGTTGCGGGTCTTTAAACGTACGACAGCCTTTGCCTTCGTAAAAGGTAATACCCCAGCCATCTTTATGCGGCCCGGTTCCCCCACCGCGCTGCACGAGCCCGGTGAAACTAAAGCAAATATCGGTTGGCACATTGGCGCTCATCCCGAGCAGTTCGCACATACAACACCCCCAAACGCCCAAATATGGAGAAGGCGTAATTGTTGCAGCCAGTTTGAACACGGACAGCGCACAAGAACCAGAACGTACACGGAGTACGTGAGGATTCTGAGCACTGCCCAGGTTCAAAATGGCAAATAAAATAGCCTTTTTACGCTTTTTCCATCTCTTTTTCGATCAGCAGAATCAGGATATGAATCACTTTAATGTGGATTTCCTGAATGCGGTCGGCGTAGCCAAAATGCGGGACACGGATTTCAACATCGGCAGTACCCGCCATTTTACCGCCGTCTTTGCCGGTCAGGGTGATAACTTTCAGCCCTTTCGCGCGCGCAGCGTCAATCGCTTTGATGACATTAGCAGAATTACCGGAAGTGGAAATACCTAACAGTACGTCACCTGTACGGCCAACGGCTTCGACATAACGAGAGAAAACATGGTCGTAACCAAAGTCGTTACTGACGCAGGAAAGGTGGCTAACATCGGAGATAGCAATCCCCGGGTAACCCGGACGGTTTTCGCGATAGCGGCCCGTTAACTCTTCTGCGAAGTGCATCGCGTCACAGTGGGAGCCGCCGTTACCGCAGGACAATACCTTACCGCTAGCCTTGAAACTGTCAGCCAGCAGGACCGCTGCGCGCTGAATCGCGTGAATATTGGCATCATCTTTCAAAAAATTAGCCAGCGTTTCCGCTGCTTCGTTCAGTTCGTTGCGAATAAGATCCTGGTACATGAGGATATCCTTCAGTATGAATGTAAATTCTCGAGCGCAGTTTACCGGATAGCATGGCAGGCGAGAAGCTAAAGCCATATTGATCGTCGGGCGTTTTCGTTTTTCGTGCCACATTCCTCCCCAACAATGTGAACCAGGTTGTAATTACTTTGTAAACACATTGCTAAAAGAAATAACATCCACTACAACCATATCATCACAAGTGGTCAGACCTCCTACAAGCAAGGGAGCTTTTTTCTATGATGATTTTGAGTCTTCTCGCTACTGTTGTGCTGCTCGGCGTACTGTTTTATCACCGGGTAAGTCTGCTGCTTAGCAGCGTAATCTTACTGGCATGGACTGCTGCCCTTGGCGCCTCAGGTCTGTGGTCAATTTGGGTACTGGTGCCATTGGCCATTATCCTTGTACCTTTCAACTTTGTGCCGATGCGCAAAGCGCTGATCTCCGCCCCGGTGTTCCGCGGCTTTCGTAAAGTGATGCCGCCGATGTCCCGTACGGAAAAAGAAGCTATCGACGCCGGTACAACCTGGTGGGAAGGCGACCTGTTCCGCGGTAATCCGGACTGGAAAAAGCTGCACAACTACCCGCAGCCGCGTCTCACCGCCGAAGAACAGGCCTTTATTGATGGCCCGGTTGAAGAAGCCTGCCGTATGGCAAACGACTTTGCCATCACCCACGAAATGGCCGATTTACCGCCAGAGCTGTGGGCCTACCTGAAAGAGCATCGTTTCTTCGCGATGATCATTAAGAAAGAGTACGGCGGCCTGGAGTTCTCCGCTTACGCCCAGTCCCGCGTCCTGCAAAAACTCTCCGGTGTTTCCGGTATTCTGGCTATCACCGTCGGCGTACCTAACTCCTTAGGGCCGGGGGAACTGCTGCAACATTACGGCACTGAAGAGCAGAAAAATCACTACCTGCCGCGTCTGGCGCGTGGGCAGGAAATCCCCTGCTTTGCGCTGACCAGCCCGGAAGCGGGTTCCGATGCGGGGGCGATTCCGGATACCGGCGTTGTCTGCATGGGCGACTGGCAGGGTGAGCAGGTGCTCGGTATGCGCCTGAGCTGGAACAAACGCTACATCACGCTGGCACCTATCGCTACCGTGCTGGGGCTGGCATTCAAACTCTCCGACCCGGAAAAACTGCTGGGCGGCGAAGAAGATCTCGGTATCACCTGTGCGCTGATCCCTACCAGCACGCCGGGCGTGGAAATTGGACGTCGCCACTTCCCGCTGAACGTGCCGTTCCAGAACGGTCCGACGCGCGGCCAGGATATTTTCGTGCCGATTGATTACATCATCGGTGGCCCGAAAATGGCCGGACAGGGTTGGCGTATGCTGGTGGAATGTCTGTCCGTAGGGCGCGGCATTACTCTGCCGTCCAACTCCACGGGTGGCCTGAAATCGGTGGCAATGGGTATCGGCGCATACGCCCATATCCGTCGCCAGTTCAAAGTGGCCATCGGTAAGATGGAAGGGATCGAAGAGCCGCTGGCACGCATCGCAGGCAACGCCTATGTGATGGATGCCACAGCCGCGCTGATTACTTACGGCATTGTGCTCGGCGAGAAACCGGCAGTGCTCTCCGCTATCGTGAAATATCACTGTACTCACCGTGGCCAGCAGTCAGTCATTGATGCAATGGATATCGCGGGCGGTAAAGGCATCATGCTCGGCGAAGGCAACTTCCTGGCCCGTGCCTATCAGGGCGCACCGATTGCCATCACCGTGGAAGGGGCAAACATTCTGACCCGCAGCATGATGATCTTCGGTCAGGGCGCGATTCGCTGCCATCCGTACGTGCTGGATGAAATGGCCGCCGCGCAAAACAACGACGTGGATGCGTTCGATAAACTGCTGTTCAAACATATCGGGCATGTGGGCAGTAACAAGATGCGTAGCTTCTGGCTGGGGCTGACGCGTGGGCTGACCAGCTCCGCGCCCACCAGCGACGCCACCAAACGTTACTATCAGCATATCAACCGATTAAGTGCCAACCTCGCGCTGCTGTCGGATGTGTCGATGGCGGTACTGGGCGGCAGCCTGAAACGTCGTGAGCGTATTTCGGCGCGTCTCGGGGACATCTTAAGCCAGGTGTTCCTCGCCTCTGCCACGTTGAAACGCTATGACGATGAAGGCCGTCACGAGATGGATCTGCCGCTGGTGCACTGGGGTGTGCAGGATGCCCTATACCAGGCTGAACAGGCGATGGACGACCTGCTGGCCAACTTCCCGAACCGCGTGGTCGCGGGACTGCTGCGGGTGGTGATTTTCCCGACCGGCCGCCACTACCTGGCACCGTCCGATAAACTGGATCACCAGGTGGCTAAAATTCTGCAAACGCCGTGCGCAACCCGCTCGCGTATTGGTCGCGGTCAGTACCTGACGCCGAGCGAACATAACCCGGTCGGTCTGCTGGAAGAAGCGCTGATTGATGTGATCGCCGCCGACCCGATTCATCAGCACATTTGTAAAGAGCTGGGTAAAAATCTGCCGTTCACGCGTCTGGACGCGCTGGCAAAAGAGGCGCTGGCTGGCGGGCTTATCAATCAGGACGAAGCCGATATTCTGATAAAAGCCGAAGTGAGCCGTCTGCGCAGTATCAATGTTGATGATTTCGAACCGGAAGAGCTGGCGACACAGCCGGTAAAGCCGCAGGAAAAAGTGCGTAAGCCCCAGGCTGCATAACGCACACCTCGAGGACCCTTGCCCCGCTTCGTGCGGGGTTTTTTATTACCACAAATTCCCTTTTTCTCGTGCTACAGTGTAAAAACGCTGTTTTAGGGGAGCTTAAATCGTGCCTGGTTTAAAAATTACGCTGTTACAACAACCTTTAGTCTGGATGGACGGTCCGGCTAACTTGCGCCATTTCGACCGCCAGCTTGAAGATATCACCGGGCGTGATGTGATTGTCCTGCCGGAAATGTTTACCACCGGTTTTGCGATGGAAGCGGCGAAACAGTCGATGCCGCAAGAAGAAGTCGTGGCGTGGATGCAAACCAAAGCCCAACAGACGAACGCGCTGGTTGCGGGCAGTGCTGCGCTGCAAACGGAGCGTGGCCCGGCTAACCGTTTCCTGCTGGTCGAGCCGGAAGGCACGGTGCATTTCTATGATAAGCGCCATCTGTTCCGTATGGCCGATGAGCATCACCATTACGAAGCCGGTAACGAGCGCGTGGTGTTTGAGTGGCGCGGCTGGCGTATTTTGCCGCTGGTGTGCTACGACCTGCGCTTCCCGGTGTGGTCGCGCAATCGCGATGATTACGATCTGGCGCTGTATGTCGCCAACTGGCCAGCACCGCGTTCACTACACTGGCAGTCGCTGCTGGTAGCGCGCGCGATTGAAAACCTGGCGTATGTGGCGGGCTGCAACCGCGTAGGGACCGATGGCAACGGGCATCATTACCGTGGCGACAGCCGGGTGATTAACCCGCAGGGCGAGGTTATCGCCACCGCCGAGCCGCACCAGGCAATCCGCATTGATGCCGAATTGTCGATGACCGCATTGAAAGAATACCGCGAGAAGTTTCCCGCCTGGCAAGACGCCGACCCGTTTACGCTTGAGTGAGGTTTTTCCCTCACCCTAACCGTTCCCACCGCCTCGCTGTCGTTTCGTAGTCCGGATAAAGCGCTTGCGCCACATCCAGGAATTATCCCCGGTGGCGCTGCGCTTACCGGGGCTACAGATTAGACGCCCGGATAAAGCATTGCGCCGCATCCAGGAATTGTCCCCGATGGCGCTGCGCTTACCGGGCTAAAGCACCGCACTAAATCAGCTTACGCACCGCTTCGCTGTAGGCCCGCAACGCCTGGGCCACATCCTGCTGCTGTACGCTCTCTGCCGGATGATGGCTGATCCCTCTGTCACAGCGCACAAATAACATCGCCGATGGCCAGCGTTCCGCAATTGCAATGGCGTCATGCCCGGCGCCGCTTGGCAGCAACAGCGTACGCCCCTGCACCGCCTCAACCGCACCAGCCAGCACATTGCGCAGCCGCGTGTCACAAGGCGTTGCAGCAATGGAGTAAAAAATATCGTGGCTAAAAGCGACACCGCGCGCCTGGCCGATGCGCACAGCTTCTTCCAGCAACGCGTTTAACAGCGTCTCGCGCAGGTCATCGTTCGGGCTGCGAATATCCAGCGTCAGCGTCACCGCCCCCGGAATCACATTCACCGCCCCCGGCTCGCACTGTAACGTACCCACCGTCGCCACCAGCTCCGGGCCAGATTCCCGCGTTTTTTGCTCAACAAAGCCGATCCACTGGGCAGCAGCGGTCAATGCATCGTGGCGATGACTCATCGGCACGGTGCCCGCATGCCCCGCCTCCCCGGTGAAGCGACAGGTCAACCTGCGAGCACCGTTAATCGCAGTAACCACGCCAAGCGGCAGATCTTCCTGTTCAAGTACCGGCCCCTGCTCAATGTGCAGCTCCAGATACGCCGAGAAATCCTCGCGGGGACGTTCCGCCGTGGCGATACGCACTGGATCCAGACCGACATTGACCATCGCCTGCGCCACGCTCACGCCCTGCGCATCCTCACAGTCCAGCCAGCCCGGCGGCCAGGTGCCGGTCAGGCCACGGCTTCCCAGCAGCGTGATGTTAAAGCGCGTGCCCTCTTCATCGGCAAACCCGACAATTTCAATGGCCTGCGAGCCGCGTAGATCCTGGCGATGCAGCCAGTCCACCACTTCGATCGCCGTCAGCACGCCGAGCATGCCATCATAGCGACCGGCATCGCGGACGGTATCCAGGTGAGACCCCAGCAACACCGCCTGCGCGCCGTCGCTTGCTGCGTCGTAACGTCCACAAATATTGCCGACCGCATCCTGCCAGGTGAGCATTCCCGCATCCTGCATCCACTGCGCCACCTGCGCGTTTGCCCGCAGATGTTCAGGAGAGAGATAAACCCGGGTCAGCTGACCCGGCGTTTCACTGATCTCTGCCAGCGTATCGCAGCGGGCCATGACCCGGCTGGCCGCGCGGTTTGCATCATCGGCAGTCATCATCATGCCCCCCCTTCGTAGACATCCCAGGCGGCCTGCATGCCCGCGCCCTGTACAGTGCGGAAGCCCAGACGGTTCAGTACCGCTTCCAGCGCGGTGAGGGTTTGCAGCACACAATCTTTGCGCGCGTTATACCCCATGGTGCCAATACGCCAGATTTTGCCCTGCAACGGGCCAAACGAGGTGCCGATTTCAATATGGAAGTCGTCCAGCAGGCGCTTGCGCACCTCTTCGCCGTGCACAACCGACGGGATCATCACCCCCAGCACGTTGTTCATCTTGTGGCGAATATCGCCAAACACGTCGAGCCCCATTCCCCGGATCCCCGCCAGCATGGCGCGGCCGTGCAATTCGTGGCGGGCGATCAGCGCGTCCATCCCCTCTTCCAGCATGATGCGCGCGCACTCACGGGCGGCGAACAGCATGCTGGTGGCTTCGGTATGGTGATTCAGGCGCTCCGGTCCCCAGTAGTCCATGACCATGCCGAGATCGAAATAATTGGAGTAGATCATCTCGTCATCGCCGTCCTGATGCGTATCGGTACGGATCCCCTGCTCCACGCATTTGCGTGCGCGAATGGCCTCTTCCATTTGTGGGCTCAGGGTGATGGGCGAGCTGCCAGACGGGCCGCCCAGACATTTCTGCAAACCGGCGGAGACCGCATCCAGCCCCCAGGCATCGGTTTCCAGCGCGTTACCGCCGAGCGATGCGGTGGCATCGGTATAGAACAGCACGCCGTGGCGTCGGCAAATTTCGCCCAGGTTTTCCAGCGGTTGCAGCAACGTGGTGGAGGTATCGCCCTGTACCGTCAGCAACACGCGAGGCTTAACACGTTTGATGGCATCTTCAATCTGATCCGCAGTAAAGACTTCGCCCCAGGGCACCTCGATAGTGTGCACGTCTGCACGGCAACGGCGGGCAATTTCACACAGCAGATGCCCGAAACGGCCGAAGACCGGAACCAGCACTTTGTCGCCGGGGCGGATCGCAGAAACGAGGATCGCTTCGATCCCGGCACGCGAGGTGCCATCCACCAGCATGGTCCAGCGGTTTTGCGTGCGGAAAACCTCGCGGTAGAGCGCCATCACTTCATTCATATAGCCGGTCATGACCGGGTCATACTGCCCGACCAGCTGGCTCGCCATGGCACGTAAGACGCGCGGGTCGGCATTGATCGGCCCCGGCCCCATCAGTAAACGATGTGGCGGGTTAATTTGGGCATAGTGCTGAGAGTCGAACATGGACACATCCTTTGGTATACAAAAGCGATCGTCATGAAACAAAAGATTCTTAATGGTACTTTCTGCAACTAATGTGCCACAGAGAAAAAGAAGACACCAGCCTGCTATTGCACTGATTTTCTCCTTTTTTGGGCGAGATTCACGCTATCTGACTGCACCATCGTGATCCCCCAAAACGGTGCAAAAGCACCCGTTAGGAGCATTATCGCTGCTCCAGCTCGTCGAGTTCTGTATACAGCGAGGCAATGTTGTGGATGCGCTGACGTCCTTCCGTCAGAGCGCTGTGCAGTAGCGCGTTCGCCAGCAAATTCACCAGGCTCATGGCGCTGCTGTAGCTGTCGAATGCCGACACGCTATCGAGCGGCAGGCCGAAGTGCCAGCGGGCAAGCGTGGTGATGCCCGCCGCCTGCGGCTCGCTGATGGCAACGGTTGGCACCCCCTGCTTGTGCAGCACCTCCAGTACGGGGCGGATCACCCGTGGGCGACGGCGAAAAGCGACCACCACCACCACATCCTGCGGGGTGATATCCACCAACTCTTCCGCCAGCGTCTGCCCCGGCTGCGGCATTAACCAGACCTGACCACGGGTTTGCATCAGTTGTTGACGCAGGTGCAGCGCCACCGGGGCACTGTTGCGCAGGCCGAGGATAAAGACGCGTCGCGCCGCGCTCAGCGCCTGTACCACATCGGCAAACTGCACCGCATCCAGCGTATTCACCCACAGGGTCAGGTTCGCCATCTCCTGCTTATAGTGCCGCGCCAGCAGCGTATTGCCCTGCACGGCGTCGCGATTTTCCGTGAGCGGCATTCCGCTCTGGCGCAGCGTGCGCACCTCGTCGCGCATCTCTTTGAAACGATCATAGCCAAGCCGCTTAAAGAGACGGCTGACGGTGGCTTTCGACACGCCGCTAAGACGGGCCAGCTCTGCGCTGTTGTAGCTCATCAGATCGTCAAAATGATCCATGATAAACGAGGCAACTCGCTGTTCTTGTGGGGATAATTCGTTGTAACACTCACGTAGGCGCGTATCTAACTGCTGCATAGACCCTCCTGCAACTTTCGTTTCACATTAAGCTGACACAGTGAAACGCTTGCCGTCAATCTGGAACAGCTCTTGCTTAGCTCTCTGACTTACCCGAACAAAGAGAGCATGACGATGCAAAGTAATATTGCCCCCTCCGGTATGGCGGTAACGCCCCACCACCTTGCCAGCGAATCGGCATTGTCGGTGTTGCGCCACGGCGGTGACGCGATACAGGCGATGGTCGCCGCGGCGGCTACGATTGCGGTGGCGTATCCCCATATGAATGGCATCGGCGGCGATGGCTTCTGGCTGATTGTGACGCCAGAAGGCGCCCCTCTCGCCATTGACGCCAGCGGTGCCGCCGGGCAGCTGGCAACACGGGATTTCTACGCGGGGCATAGCCATATTCCCCATCGCGGCACTATGGCGGCGCTGACGGTTCCCGGCACGCTGAGCGGCTGGGACGAGGCGCTGAAAGTGTCGGCATCGCTGGGCAGCGGGCAATTGCCGCTCTCCCGCCTGCTGGCAGATGCTATTCGTTACGCCAGCGAAGGGATCCCGGTTACCCAGTCGCAGGCCAGCGCCACGCAAAGTAAATACCCGGAGCTGGTGGACGTGCCGGGCTTTAGCGAGACCTTTCTCGTTCAGGGCGACGTCCCCCAGGCGGGCAGCCGTTTCTGCCAGCCGCGCCTGGCGCGCACATTAACCCGGCTGGCGACCGACGGGCTGGACAGTTTTTATCGCGGCTCGCTCGCTGACCAGATGGCGGCAGAGATGAACGCGCTCGGCCTGCCGCTGACCGCTCAGGATCTGGCGGCCCATCGCGCGCACCGCCGCGTACCGCTTCGCCTGTCCCACAGCCAGGGCGAGGTCTTCAATATGACGCCGCCGACGCAAGGACTGGTATCGCTGGCGATCCTTGGCATTACCGACCATCTGGATATGCCGCAGGCCAATGAAATCCAGACCATTCACCGTATCGTCGAGGCCACCAAAAAGGCCTTTGGCCTGCGTGACCGTTACATCACCGACCCGCGCCACGTGACGCTGCCGGTACAAAGCCTGTTGGAAGACGCTCCGCTGCAAGCCCTGGCAAGCAGTATCGACGAAAACCGGGCCGCCCCCTGGGGCCAGGGGAAAGGACCGGGCGACACCGTCTGGATGGGCGTGATGGATAAAAACGGGCTGGCTGTGTCGTTTATCCAGAGCATTTATCACGAATTTGGTAGCGGCGTGGTGCTGCCGGAAAGCGGCGTGCTGTTACAAAACCGGGGTGCGGCGTTCAGCCTCGACCCGGATCATTTGCTGGCGCTGATGCCCGGCAAACAGCCGTTCCACACCCTCAACCCGGCGGCGGCACGGCTCAAAGATGGCCGCACCATGGTTTACGGCACGATGGGCGGCGACGGTCAGCCGCAAACGCAAGCCGCCATTTTTACCCGCCACGTGATGCAAAACATGCCTTTGCAGGAAACGGTGTGTGCCCCGCGCTGGCTGCTGGGTCGCACCTGGGGGCAGGCGTCCGAAAGCCTGAAACTGGAAGGAAGATTTAGCGAAGCCACGTTCCAGGCGCTGCGCGAGCTGGGCCATGACGTGGAATGGTTACCGGGACTGAGCGAAGCCACCGGACACGCGGGGGCGATTGTGCGCCATCCCAACGGCATGCTCGAAGGGGCATTTGATCCACGCAGTAACGGCAGCGCGGCCGGTTTTTAAGGAATCATCATGAGCGATAACCCATTCGACTGGCCGACCTATATCCGGCTGATGGAACAACTACTGGCGGTACCGCTGGACGACGCACGCCGGGCCGAGCTGGAGGTTCAGCTCGTCCGCATTGCAGCCATGGCGCAGCCGCTGATGGCATTTCCCCTGCCGCACCGCCAGGAAGGCGCTGGAGAATATCGGCTATGAGCATACCCATTCGGGACATTCAGCAGGGATTGCGGAACAAAACCTTTAGCGCGCGCGAGCTGGCACAACAGTCGCTGGCGCGAATTGAGCAGGCCAACCCCGGCATCAACGCCTTCACCGGGGTGACGGCAACACGGATGCTGACCGAAGCCGCGCATATCGATGCCCGCCGGGCCGTGGGCGAGACGCTGCCAGCTCTGGCGGGTGTACCCTATGCGGTGAAAAACCTGTTTGATGTGGAGGGCGTCACCACGCTGGCGGGGGCAAAACTGTTCAGTACCCAGCCACCGGCAACGAAAGATGCTTTCGCGATTCGCCAGCTGATGAAAGCCGGTGCGACTCTGGCCGGTACGCTCAACATGGATGCCTATGCCTATGGCTTCACCACCGAAAACAGCCACTACGGTGCGACGCGTAATCCGCGCGATATCACGCGCGTGGCGGGCGGATCCTCGGGCGGTTCGGCAGCGGCGGTTGCGGCCGGAATGGTCAATTTCGCGCTGGGCACCGACACCAACGGCTCCATTCGCGTTCCCGCCTCGCTGTGCGGCGTGCTGGGATTAAAACCCACCTTTGGGCGCTTATCACGCAGCGGCAGCCACCCGTTTGTCGCCAGTCTGGACCACATCGGCCCGCTGGCGCGCAGCGTGGAGGATTTGGCCTGCGTTTATGACGCGCTCCAGGGACATGACGGGGAAGACAGCTGGCAATCATCACGTGAGCCTGCCGCCAGCTTGCCAACATTATTCAGTGCCGGACCACTACGCTGCGCCGTGCTGGAGGGCTATTTTGCGACCTGGTGTAACGCCGATGCCCGCGCAGCCGTCAGCGCCGTGGCGCAGGCGCTGGGAGCCAACCAAACGCTGGTGCTGCCGGAAGCAGAACTGGCGCGTTCAGCCGCGTTCTTGCTTTCTGCCGCAGAGGGGGGAAACCATTATCTGCCTGCGCTGCGGACCGATGCCGATAAGTTTGAGCTTAACTCTCGCGAGCGTTTGTTGGCAGGCGCGATGACCCCGTCGGCCTGGTATACCCAGGCACAGCGTTTCCGCGCCTGGTTTCGCGATAAAACGCTGCCGCTGTTTAACGGGGTGGATTTGCTGCTGGCCCCTGCCACGCCGTGCAGCGCAACGCCGATTGGCGAGAACACGATGCGCATTAACCAGACCGATTTACCGGTCAAAGCCAGCATGGGGATGCTGACGCAGCCGATTTCGTTTCTCGGTCTGCCGGTGGTGACCGTGCCCGTTAAAACCGCCTCGGGATTACCGATTGGCGTACAAATTATTGCCGCCCCCTGGCAGGAGACGCGCTGCCTTCAGGCGGCATGGCGACTGGAACAAGCAGGCATTCTTTACCCACAGGAAGCATGATGAACAGAGAAAATATCGACCGTCCCGCCGTATTGAATGAGGTTACCGCCGCGTTCTACCGCTACGAGCAGGCGCTGGTCAGTAATGATGTGGAAGTGCTGGATGAGCTTTTCTGGGCGGACCCGCGCACGGTGCGTTACGGTGCTACGGAGAATCTGTACGGCATTGAGGCGATTCGTGAGTTTCGCAATTCACGTCCATCTGCCGGGCTGGACAGGCTGCTGCACAATACCACGATCACAGCCTACGGCGATGATATGGCAGTGGCGAGTACGGAGTTTACGCGTGAGAACAGTGAACGCGTGGGCCGCCAGATGCAGACCTGGGTGAAGTTCCCCTATGGCTGGCGGATTGTGGCAGCGCATGTCAGTTTGATGGGGTGAAGGGATGGTTAGCTCCCTCTCCCTTTTAGGGAGAGGGCCGGGGTGAGGGTGAAAACTCACTCAGAAGTATAAGGGTGCACCTTCACCCAGTGCTCGGCGATATCCTGACGGCGGCACACCCACACATCCTCGTGGCTCTGCACATAATCCAGAAAACGCTGCAAGGCGCGGAAACGACCGGGGCGGCCCAGCAGCCGGCAGTGCATGCCAATCGACATCATCTTCGGCGACGTCTCCCCCTCTTCATACAGCACATCGAAGCTGTCTTTCAGATAGGTATAGAACTGCTCGGCGGTGTTAAAGCCCTGCGCGGTGGCAAAGCGCATGTCGTTCGCGTCCAGGGTATAAGGCACAATCAGATGAGGTTTCTGGTCGACCGTCGTCCAGAACGGCAGGTCGTCGCCATAGTAATCGCTGTCATACAAAAAGCTGCCCTGCTCGACCACCAGCTTACGGGTGTTCGGGCTGTCGCGCCCGGTATACCAGCCCAGCGGGGCTTTACCCAGCAGCGAGGTCAGGACCTCCATCGCCTGCTGCATATGCTGGCGCTCGGTCTGGATATCCATATTTTGATAGTGGATCCACCGCCAGCCGTGGCTCACCACGTCGTAATCGGCCGCCTTGATCGCCGCGACGATCTCCGGGTTACGCGCCAGCGCCATCGCAATGCCAAACACCGTTAGCGGCAGACCGCGCTTTTGAAATTCATGATGAATGCGCCAGAAGCCCGCGCGGGAACCGTATTCATACAGCGAGTCCATCGACATGTGTCTGTCAGGGTAACTTGCCGCGCCGATAATATCGGACAGGAACTGCTCGGAACCGGCGTCGCCATGCAGGATGTGGTTTTCACCGCCTTCTTCGAAATTCAGGACAAACTGCACGGCAATGCGCGCCCCACCGGGCCACTGCGCATGGGGAGGTTTCCCGGCGTACCCCGCCAGATCGCGCGGGTAGTTATCGGTAAAGTGCCAGACAGGCTTGTCCGTATCTGAATGCATGCTGATTCGACCTCATTTTGGGGCCGCTTTCAGCTCAGCATTTCAAAGCATCCTGAAAGCGGCTTTTTATTGGGATACGCCAGATCGCCGTACTTGCTGGTACCAAGCCCCAGTGCCAGGAGGGATTCCACCATTTTCACCGCTGCCGTAACGCCATCAATCACCGGAATACCCAGCTCCTGCGTCAGCTCGCTGGCAAGGTTCGCCATCCCGCCACAGCCGAGAACAATAGCGCCGCTATTATCTTCCCGTTTGACTTGTATACAACGCTCGCGTACTTTCTGTTGAGCAAGACCCGTGCCATCTTCTAACGCCAGCACCGGTAAATCGATCGCATGCAGCGCGGTGCAGTGATGTTCGAAGCCATATTGCTGCAATAAATGGCGGGCGATAATCACCGTGCGCGGCAAGGTGGTGACGATGGAAAAGCGTGTCGCGACCATAGTAGCGACATGCATCGCCGCTTCGGCGATACCCACCACCGGCCCGGTTGCCAGCTCGCGGGCGGCCAGCAGGCCCGGATCGCCAAAGCAGGCAATCACATGGCCCTGTGCGCCCTGCGCCATCCCTTTCTTTATTTGCTCCAGCACGCCAATGGCGGCAATCGCCTCATCAAAATGCCCTTCAATCGACTCAACGCCCTGGGTCGGACAGCTGGCGATGATAGTGGTACCCGGCGCGACAACCTGGCAGGCGGCACTGGCGATGGTATGGGTCATCTCCGGGCTGGTATTGGGATTGATCACCTGTATACAGCATTGCGTCATCAGTGTTCTCCTGCTGCGCCAAACAGGCGGGCAAAGTCGGGAAGGATGTCGCCGCCGCGCTCAAAGCTGAGGCTCGAGACAATATGGTCGAAGTGATGCGCCATGGAGTGACTCAGCGCAGCGCTGTCCTTTTTACGCAGCAGTTCGATGAGTCTGTCGTGGTCGTCACAGCGGCATCCGCGCTGCCAGGGCGCGCCCCAGGCGGCAATCACCAGTGACGAACGCTGCGCCAGCGTGGTGACGATATCGGTCACTACCGCATTACCCGAGATGGCCTGTAGCTGGATATGGAACGCCGCAGAATGACGGATCGCCGCCGCGCCATCGTGGTTCTGATGGGCCTCTTCTTCCTGGGCGATGATTTTCTCAAGCCCAACAATGTGCGGCGGCTGCAAATGCTCAAGCACCTGCGGCAGGTTGGCGCACTCGATCATTTTGCGGGTGGCGAAGATCGATTTCGATTCGTCGATATCCGGTTTGGCAACGAATGCACCACGTCTGGGCGCGATGGTGACCATTTGCACCGTTGCAAGGCGCGTAAGCACTTTGCGGATCCCAGTACGACTGACGCCAAAAACCTCCGCCAGCGCTTCTTCAGGTAATTTGCTGCCTGGCGGTAACTGATGTTCGACGATGGCGGTCATCAGCGACTGCCAGATGAAATTTTCTTTATCTTCCAGATCTGCTGGGGTCTGTAGCCCCGTTGGCTGCTTCATTGGGAAATTCCTTTGTTACGTATCTCTTATCTCTTTGTATACACCACTAAGATATTTTGTATACATAAAATTAAAACCTGGCCTGGTTCATGCAATACATGATGGCAGACATAACGTCACAATCTGTATTCAGAGGAGCAGATTCCATGCCAAACCTTGAACCAAATTACAAAGACAGCTACAGCCCGAGACTCACCAACAACGATTTGGCCCCGACTCGCGACCAGAACTGGACATGGTACAACATCTTCTCTTTCTGGATGTCCGACGTACACAGCATGGGTGGATACGTGGTTGCCGCCAGCTTCTTCGCCCTCGGCCTTGCCAGCTGGCAGGTGTTACTTTGCCTGTTGCTGGGTATCTGCATTGTGCAACTGTGCGCAAACCTTGTTGCCAAACCAAGCCAAATGGCTGGCGTGCCCTATGCGGTGATTTGTCGCCAGGCATTTGGCGTGTTCGGTGCCAATATCCCTGCCGTCATCCGTGGTCTGATCGCTTTCGCCTGGTACGGTATACAAACCTATCTGGCAGCCAATGCCCTGATGCTGGTAATGCTGAAATTCTGGCCGTCTCTGGCCCCAATGACCGAAGGGCATTTCCTTGGCCTGTCACATTTAGGCTGGGTGTGCTTCGGCATTATGTGGGTACTGCAGGCGCTGGTGTTCTGGCACGGAATGAGCGCGATTAAACGCTTTATCGATATCGCCGGACCGGCTGTATACGTGGTGATGTTGGCGCTGGCGGTGTGTAAGCGTCTCATACATACCGTATTGACTTATAATGGCAATATGCAGCAACTCAGAACCGTACAGACTTACTATTCC
>NZ_CBFFRL010000089.1:0-19129 GCF_965644215.1 Phytobacter sp. V69 | reverse complement strand
TAGTCATGATAATAGGGCCTTCTGATTAGAAGGCCCTATTATCAATGATTTTTATCCTCGTGACGACACTATCTAATGTCCATTTAATTCTTTCCATGCTAGCGTCCAGAACATCGTGTTCCAGAATTATCTTGTTAATTTTCACCATCAATTAATCCCAGGCGATTACCTAATCAGACCGAGAATGATAATAAAATTACACAAAGAGTTAATCTTTAATTTATTATAGATTTCAATGATATAATTATTTTAAATGGTTTGAATTATTTATATTCATTGAATTTGTACTTTTGTTTATTTTTTCGCGAATCTGCAACGATAATTTGTTGTTGGTAACAAAAAAGAACCCCGGAGAAATAATCATAACTCTCAGTGATCTATTTCACAGGGTTGCATTTCGACATGGCTGCGGTTTTTTTACTTTTACTCGCCGAAAATCAGCTTCATTTTTTCCGCGTCTGGCAGGCCGACCTCTTGCTGCAGAACATGGTCATTATTCATGTAGTAAATGGCTGGTGTGGCGTTTGCCCCCAATGCATCCATTAATTTCTGGTTACCATTGAGTACATTCAGGATCTCTGGTGGGATGGCTTTGGGTAAATCCAGCGTCATTTTCCCGGCGGATTGCTCGTAGTCATGCCATTTTTTGGCTGGGTCGGCATTGCTCAGGATAGCTGCCGCCGCTGCGGGGCTTTCGGGTTTGATGACTCCAACCATCAGCGTGCGGATTTGCACTTTACCGGCATCAACCCATGGGCGAGCCTGCTGCCAGAAGTGACTGCAGTAAGGGCAGAACGGATCGGCAAAGACATAGATCACGCGCGGGGCGTCTTTTTTACCATCCAGAATCCATTGGGATTTTTCCATTTGCTGCCAGAGTGCGCGGCCTGCCGGTGAGTAGATCTCATCCTGAATCATTTTCTCACTCAGATTGGTGCCCGCGGTGTCATACATATAGCCGGAAATGGCCTGTTTGCCGTCCGGCGTCACATAGATGGTGACACCCAAATCCTGATACTTCCCGAGATAGCCTTTCATGCCACCCGGCGCATCAAAGGATTTGATGATAGTGATACCTTATTTTTCAATAGCTTGTACCGGCGCAGGAAGTTCTTCTGCCTGAACGTAAAAAGAAAGGAGCGAGAGGGTGAGCAGACGCTTCATCATAAAAAGCCTTATGTGACAATGAGATGAGTTTGATGACGGTGAAACCTATCACAACCATAGGCAGTATCTGGATCCCGTGCATTGTTATGTGACAGTGGTCATGTTGTAATCGACAACGTCTGTGCGACAACTTATGCCTTGCCGCGCAGCGTGATGCCAGCATGACTGGCGCTGAAGCACCCGCGGGTATTTCAGGTCTAAAGCCACCCGTGAGGTGGCTTTTTTGTTTTTACCGATGGGGTGCCCGCTGACCTTATCGCACGTTCATGTACGGTACATTAAGCAGTTTTGTGCGGGTTGTTAGCTAACGCTTATTGATTTGATAATGCAAACGCATTAGCCGAGTCGCAAAAAAATCGTTAACTTACACCTCAACGAAAACACGGAGGAAGTATAGATGTCTTTAATTAACACCAAAATCAAACCTTTTAAAAACCAGGCGTTCAAAAACGGTGAGTTCGTAGAAGTTACTGAGAAAGATACCGAAGGCCGCTGGAGCGTCTTCTTCTTCTATCCGGCTGACTTCACTTTCGTATGCCCGACTGAACTGGGTGACTTAGCTGACCATCATGCAGAACTGCAGAAACTGGGCGTAGACGTTTACTCCGTTTCTACTGACACCCACTTTACTCACAAAGCATGGCACAGCAGCTCTGACACCATCGCTAAAATCAAATACGCGATGATCGGCGACCCGACTGGCGCCCTGACCCGTAACTTCGAAATCATGCGCGAAGACGAAGGCCTGGCTGACCGTGGCACCTTCATCGTTGACCCGCAGGGTATCATCCAGGCTATCGAAGTTACCGCTGAAGGTATCGGCCGTGATGCATCTGACCTGCTGCGCAAAATCAAAGCTGCACAGTATGTTGCTTCCCACCCAGGCGAAGTGTGCCCGGCTAAATGGAAAGAAGGCGACGCGACTCTGGCTCCATCCCTGGACCTGGTTGGCAAAATCTAAAATTTCCATCGTCTTTCGCGCCATAGCGGCGCCGGTGTCACCTGCTCGCCCCGGTCACTTACTGATGTAAGCTCCCGGGGACTCTCAGGCTAGCCGCCTTGCTCTGACGCGAAATTCTCGGAAATTACTGTGTTAATGGGCGCATCCGCGCCCATTTCATTCCAGCATCATGATGCAAGTTGCGTACACGCAGCTCGTATGTGGTCGCTTGCATGATGATGTTTTAAGCCCAGGAGATTAAAAATGCTCGACACAAACATGAAAACGCAGCTCAAGGCTTTCCTTGAGAAACTGACTAAACCTGTTGAGCTGATTGCCACGCTGGATGACAGCGCCAGATCGGCAGAAATCAAGGAACTGTTGGCTGAGATCGCTGAACTGTCAGACAAAGTCTCTTTCAAAGAAGACAACACCCTGGCGGTGCGCAAGCCGTCGTTCCTGATTACTAACCCAGGTTCTGACCAGGGGCCGCGCTTTGCGGGCTCACCGTTGGGTCATGAATTTACGTCACTGGTTCTGGCCCTGCTGTGGACTGGTGGTCATCCGTCGAAAGAAGCACAGTCTCTGCTTGAGCAGATTCGTGATATCGACGATGATTTTGAGTTTGAAACCTATTACTCGCTCACCTGCCACAACTGCCCGGACGTGGTGCAGGCGTTTAACCTGATGGCGGTGCTGAACCCACGCATCAAACATACGGCGATTGACGGCGGCACTTTCCAGAATGAAATCACCGATCGCAACGTGATGGGTGTTCCGGCGGTGTTCGTTAACGGTAAAGAGTTCGGTCAGGGCCGTATGACGTTGGCTGAGATCGTGGCGAAAGTCGATACCGGCGCAGAAAAACGTGCGGCAGACGAGCTGAACAAACGTGATGCCTACGATGTGTTGATCGTTGGCTCCGGTCCGTCCGGCGCGGCAGCGGCGGTTTACTCTGCACGTAAAGGTATTCGTACCGGCCTGATGGGTGAGCGTTTCGGTGGTCAGGTACTGGATACCGTAGATATCGAAAACTACATCTCCGTGCCGAAAACCGAAGGTCAGAAACTGGCGGGTGCGCTGAAAGCACACGTGTCGGAATACGATGTGGATGTGATTGATTCCCAGAGCGCAACCAAACTGACGCCGGCTGCGGTAGAAGGTGGCTTGCATCAGATTGAAACTGCCTCAGGTGCGGTGCTGAAAGCACGCAGCATCATTATTGCGACCGGTGCGAAATGGCGCAACATGAACGTGCCGAGTGAAGATCAGTATCGCACCAAGGGCGTGACCTACTGCCCACACTGCGATGGCCCGCTGTTTAAAGGCAAACGCGTGGCGGTCATCGGCGGCGGTAACTCCGGCGTTGAAGCGGCTATTGATCTCGCGGGGATTGTTGAGCATGTCACCCTGCTGGAATTTGCGCCGGAGATGAAAGCTGACCAGGTGCTGCAGGATAAAGTGCGCAGCCTGAAAAATGTCGACATCATCCTGAATGCGCAGACCACTGAGGTGATGGGCGATGGCTCTAAACTGACAGGTCTTGAGTACCGTGACCGCGTAAGCGGCGACGTACACCACATCGAGCTGGCAGGGATTTTTGTGCAGATTGGTTTGCTGCCGAATACCACCTGGCTGGAAGGCACGATTGAGCGTAACCGCATGGGCGAAATCATCATCGACGCGAAATGCGAAACCAGCGTCAAAGGCGTGTTCGCGGCGGGTGACTGCACCACGGTGCCGTACAAACAAATTATCATCGCCACTGGCGAGGGTGCGAAAGCCTCTCTGAGCGCGTTCGACTACCTGATCCGTACCAAGAGTGCATAAGAAGAAAGAAAGTAAGACGAGCCCAAAATAATTCGGGCTGCATGAAGCCAACGCATATGCAGCCTGAAGAATGAAGGGACTACACCTGCAATAATCAAGAGGCTGCCTAAGGGCAGCCTCTTTTTTTGTCACCGTACCACTAACACAGGAATGTGTGCATGGCGCACCACGCTTGAGGCATTCGACCCCAGCAAATGGGTAGTTATAGACGGGTTACGGGAACCAATCACCACCATATCCGCATGCAGCTCTTCTGCCATTTCGTTGACCACATCGCGCACGCTTCCCAGGCGGACATGGGTCCGGATACGTTCCGGGCTGATGGAGAAATGCCCCATCATCGTGTTCAGGCGGGTTTGCGCTTCCTGTTGCAAATGCTCTTCAAACCGACGTATATCGGCGGCGAACCGGTGCAGGCTCAGGCTGGACGATGCGGGCAGCACATGCAGTAAATGGATGATGCCAGTGTCCTGAGCAAGGAATTCTGCGTGACGCACGGCTTTGTCGCTTAACTCCATTTCGAAAACATCAACCGGCATAATGATTGTCTGATACATAAACGTGTCTCCCTGTAGATTATGTCCAGGATATTTCAGCATAAATGACGTTTTTATTCTGCTAAGTGGTTGGCAAATATTTATTAAATCTATGAGTTGCAGTGAAAGTGGGTTGTTTTTTGCGGGGAAACAGGTTTTTACCAGTATCGCTCGAGGTAAAGCACGGCCACGATGATAATCGCCACCACGATAAGATAGCTAAGGGCGATGATGCATGTTTCGCTCATATGCGAATCCAGGGCAATAACCTCTTACAACAATAGAAGCCTGACCAGGACAACGATATGCGACGTTCGGGTGAGTTGGGAGAGGGAAAGAGGATGCGGTCGCATCCCCTTAACAGCGTGCTTAGCGCAGGTATTCGCCGGCTGCTTCTGGCTGGTAGATTAACTCCAGCACTTCGAGATCGGTTGTTGCACCGCCGGGCAGTTCCCAGTGGATGCTATCGCCCACCCGTAAACCGAGCAATGCGGCACCGACGGGTGCCATCACGGACAGCTGCGTTGCGCTATCGGTCATTTGCGCCGGGTACACGAGGGTACGTGTGCGGATCTCGCCACTTTTCAGCTCACGGAATTTTACCGTGCTGTTCATGGTTACCACGTTGGCTGGCATCGCTTCGGGGGCGCACATTTGCGCGCGATCCAGCTCGTCATTCAGCACTTTTGCGACCGGCAGACTGGCGTGAGCGGGTTGCTCCAGCAGACGGTCAATGCGCTCAGCGTCAAGTTCATTGATGATAATTGCAGGTCTGGACATCTATTACTCCATGTCATGAGGCGAAATCCCGCCAGATTGATCCAAAGAAAAACCCTCGCCGTCTGGCAGCGAGGGTTTAACTCTTCGGATGATACTGAGACTGCACACAACTTTGAAGTGACTTAGCTCACATTTGCCGGGTTTGTGTCTTTAGCATGAAGCCTGGCAGGATCAATAACCGACGCGGTCAATAATAAAGTCGTTCCCGCAGTTACCCGGATGTGGCTGCGCCAGCAGAGATTTTGCAGAAAGCGGCGCGTTGATTGCCCGTGCGTCAATGGCGATTTGCATTTCGGTAAGGTAGGCCGGATTGCCGCTACAGGTGAGTTTTACGGCTTTAACGCCATTCGCTCCCCAGGCCTGGGCTACGGCGGCATCGAAATCACTGCGGCTGATGTGTTTGCCGTAGTTGTTCGCCAGAAACAGCCCCGGTGCGCTACGTTTCACTTCCTGATTCATCCGGACCATTGTCCCGAACAGCGCGTCCGGGTCGAAGCCGAAGCAGACACCGTGTTTGGCGTATTCGTAGCGCTCCAGGCACGATGCACCGCCTGCACCCGGCATCACGGCGTTGAGTTTATCCGCCATTTCCAGCGACAGCCCGGTTTCTGCAGCAGAACATTTCTGGCTAATTTTCGCCTCAGGCATATTGGGGACAGGGCGCGTGGCGCAGCCGTATCGCATCCAGCGCTTTTCATCCACGCCGCGTGCGGCGATAGATTTCGGCAGACCAGGCCAAAGGCCGTGTACGGTCAGAAAATCCACTTTTTGCGGCAGCTCTTTTTGCAGTCGGCATTCGTCCGGCTCGCGTCCCCCACGGTCGTGCTGACTTTGGCAAAAACCGGTTTGCCACGAAAGTGCAAGCACGTAGCGGTCAAAATCACCGTACTGTTTGGGCTCGAGTGGGGCAGCGTGAACGGAGGTGAGCGACAGCATCGCCGCGGCGACACCCAGACTGGCGACGAGTCCCTTTCTGAACATTTCTGATCCTGATGAATGTGCTTGGATAATTTCCTTAAGTTATTAAAGCACAAAAAGCGCCGGGGAGGCGCTTTTTGCATTCAGGCAGGACAGGGCGTTAGCGTACGGCGGCGCCTGGAACCAGGATTTCCGTTGCCACGATCACCACGATCAGACCCACGATGACCGGCACGGACGTCCGTTTCACCACTTCAAACGGGGAGATGTTGGCCATACCGGCAACGGCAACCACTACACCGGAAACCGGGGAAATGGTGCGACCAAGGTTCGAAGCCTGCAGCATCGGAATGGAGAGATAAGCCGGGTTGATGCCTGACTCGTGCGCCAGTTTCGGGATCATCTCGACAAACGCATAGAACGGCGCGTTACCGGAACCCGTTGTCATCGCCGCCAGCATGGTGAGAATGACCAGTACCAGCATCAGAATGATACTTGCGGAGCCAAACGAGGTGGCGATGGAAATCAGACTTTGGATAAAGCCGATGGTGCTAAGACCCTGAGCGAAAACGCCAGCCGCAACCAGCAGCATCACCACGCCGGCGAAGGCATCTGCCATGCCGCGATAGGCCACTTCCAGCCCGGAAAAGACGTTTTGTGTATTAAAGCCACGGAAAAATTCCAGCACCGCAGCGATCAGCATACAGATAACCAGGATGGTGATGATATGCAGTTCCGGACCCCATTTGCCGTCGAAAATTAACACGCCGATGATCGGAGTAAATGGCAGAATGGCGTAGAAAGACGGAGCGGTGGTGGTGATGTCTTTCACATCCAGCATCTCTGCGGTGATGTTCTCTTTTTTATCCAGATAGCGCTGCCAGAAATAGTGGGCGATGGCCATAAAGATAATGGCGGCAATCGAAATAGGCAGCGTGGTTTTAAAGGCGAAGTCGATCAGCGGCATTTCTGCGGCTTTCGCGGCGAGAACCACATCCCCGGAGGTTGGCGACAAAATAATCGCGGCCGGAGAGGCACAAATAGCCGCGGCGGCACCGCGGCTTATTCCCACGTTGACCATGACCGGGAAGAGCGTTGCCATTAATAATACGCCAAGGCCGGTTGCCGATGAGACCGCCAGAGACATCAGACAGGCGACAAAATAGGCGGCGATCATCAATAAATAGGGCGAGTTAATAAAACGCAGCGGGCGGGATGCCAGCTTCACGACCATGTCGTTGGCACCGATGTGGGTCATGTAGGCGGCAAAACCACAGAGCATCATGATCATCATGCCGAGGTCGCCACCGCGGCTCATCAGCAAAATTTTGATGTATTCAACGATGTCCGTTGCGGTGTAGCCCGTACTGGTGGCGCTGCCCGGCAGGACTTTGTGCCCCATCAGCGCACTGACGATTAATAATGCCAGACCGCCGACGAACAGTACGCCGGTGGCTGAGTAACCTTTGATGATATAGCGCGCGACACCGACGATTACCACGACGCCAATCAGAAGTTCAATAAACGTTAACATAATGTTCTGGATCCCAGCGTAAAGAACAGGAAAAACGACTACCGGAAATGGAAGAAACGCAATGTGCCGAATAACCGATACTGAGTAGATGATTAAAATCAAGGAAGGATCGTTTTGAGTATATTATCGCGCAAATTTGCTTGTTTGCCGCAAAATACCAGAAATGGGGTTGCCGAAACTCGTAAAAAAGAGTGGGTATATTTTGATCTCAAAAGAAAATAAAAAGTTAATAAATTTGGATTCTTTGGTTGCGAATAATTGGGCCGCGTAAATTAATCAAAAAATCCTTTAAAAATAAAAATATCAGCGCCTATATTCGCCCACAGTCTCCGTATTGATTGACAGGTTATTATGCACACTGGCTGGGTGAGTCGTTTACGCGTCATGAAGCGGCATCTGATGATGTTGCTGATCGCGTTCGGCTGGCTATTAATCCAGAGTCAGGTGGCGATAGCCTCCCATGATTGCGACCTGGATGTGCAGGGCGAGGCGGTAATGGCACAGCATTACGATCATATGATGACCGATAATGCTATGCAGCCGCCTGCCCATCTGATGAAAGCCCCATTGTGCGACAAGCATTGCGTGCCGGATGTGGCGCAAAAAGACACCGGTCACCATACGCCGGTTGCGCTCCCCGTCAGTATGACCGTGGCTGTCGCTAAACCCGTTTGCGTTGATACCGTCAGTGAAGGCTGGTCACTCACGCCCCCGCAGCAGGGCCACCGGCAACGATTCGTTTTTGCCGGTTTCGCGAGTAAAAAAACTGTTAATTCATTGAATTTTAATTAATTTTCGATTAACAGGAGTTTTACTATGCGTTCTTATATTCTTCACGCGCTGACAGGCGTGCTGGCTGTACTCTCTTTTTCCGCCGTGCAAGCGCACGATATGAACCACGACATGAATCATGACATGGCGCAGCACGCGTCCATGCAGGCACATGTTTACCAGTCCCAGGGCGTTATCAAAAAAATCACGCCACAGTCCGTTTCCATCTCCCACAACGCTATCCCCGATCTCAACTGGCCGCCGATGACCATGCAGTTTGATCTGCCGGAAACGACGCCATCGCAGCTGAGCGTGGGTGAAAAGGTCAACTTCGCGTTTGTGCAGAACGCGAACGGCTACCAGATCGTTTCTCTGACACCGCAAGAATAACGGGGGCAGGATGAAACGATACTCCCTGAGCCTTGGGTTCGGCGGGGTGTTGCTGGGCTTAATGTGCTCCGCCGCGCAGGCGGAGTCACTGACGCTCACGCAAACCCTTGCCGCTGCAGAACGCTACTCTGCCGAATTATCTGCCAACCGCAACGAAGTGCGAGCGCTGGATGCGATGGCGGATTCGGCCCGTCAACTCCCCGATCCGAAGCTGAAATTCGGTATTGAAAACCTGCCCGTACAGGGCAGCAACGATCACCGTTTTACCCGTGAAGGCATGACCATGCAGCGCGTTGGCGTGATGCAACAATATGTCAGCGCTGAAAAACGCGACCGCAAAGCCGAAACGCTGCTGGCGCAGGCACAAAGCGTGAGCGCGAAATCCTCGGTGGCCCGTGCAACCTTGCAGCGTGATGCGGCGCAGGCGTGGTTAGATCTGGCGCTTTCCACACGCGCTCTGCAAACTGCGCGCAAGCTGCTGGCGGAAACTACCGCCCAGCAGGGGGCGCAGAAAGCCAGTGTCAGCGCAGGCAATGCGGCTCCGGACAGTGTGCTGGCCTTCCAGATTGGCCTGAGCGGGATGCGCGACAAAGTCACCCTTGCCGAACGGGATGTGCAGGTGGCCCAAACCCGTTTGACTCAACTGACCGGGCAGCCTGTCACCACTATTGCTGGTGATTTACCGCGCTATGAACGCCTGCCTGCCGATGAGCACACCCTGGAGCAGGGCGTTGCACAGCATCCGGAAATGATTGCCGCCGCCAGCGAAGCGAACAGTGCGAAGGCGCGTTCCGCCGAGTCTGCGGTTGCCGCCATTCCGGATGTGGAGGTGGAAGTCTGGTATGGCCGTCGCGCCGAAGGATACGAAGACATGGCCGGGGTGATGTTTACCGTCGATTTACCGCTCTTTAAATCACAGCGCCAGGACAAAGACCACGCGGCGGATCTTTCCCGTTCGATGCAGGCCAACGACCAACTGGCGCAGACCGAACGCGAGCACGTGGCGCAAGTCCGCACATTGATTGCTGAATATAACGCGGCACAGGCGCTGTGGACACGCCAGCGTGATGACGTCCTGCCGCTGGTGCGCAAACGTGCCTCGCTGATGGCGGCACAGTATCGCGCCGGGCAGACGCAATTACCGGAATTGCTGGACGCGCGCCGCACGGTTCTCGACAGCGAACTGGCGGCTTATCAGGCGGAGAAAGAGATGGCACGGACATGGGCCGCCATCCATTGGTTGATTCCTCAGGAGCGGGTGCAATGAAAAAAACAGTTTTAGCGGTCCTGATTGCGGCCTGCATGGCAACTGCGGCGGGCTATATTGCAGGCCGACACCAGGTTGTACCGACAGCCGATACTCACGATCACGCCAGTGCGAATGCGGAACGAAAAGTCCTCTACTGGTACGATCCAATGGTGCCGGGGCAGCGCTTCGATAAACCGGGGAAATCACCCTTTATGGATATGCCGCTGGTGCCGCGTTATGCGGATGAAGGGGCTTCCGATAGCGGCGTGACCGTGAGTGCGCGCCAGCAGCAAAACCTCGGGATGGTCACCGCGAGCGTGGTGAAGCGCGTGCTGGCTCCCTCTTTTTCTGCCTTTGCTACGGTGACAACCGATGAGCGCAGCATCCAGACGGTCTCTTCTCCTGCCAACGGAGTGGTGGAAAAACTGTTTGTCCGCGCGCCGCAGCAGTGGGTGAAAAAAGGTGAGCCGCTGGCGCAGTTATGGATCCCGCAATGGACGACGGCGCAGCAGGAGTATCTGGCCGTACGCCAACTGGGTGACGGTGCGCTGACGCGTGCCGCGCGCGATCGCCTGGCACTGCAGTTTATGCCAGAAGCGATAATTCAGGCGGTAGAACGCGGCGGTAAACCGCAGACTCGCCTGACGCTGCGCGCCGACCGCGCGGGCTATGTGGTGAAGCTGGATTCACGGGAAGGGGCGCAGATTGCTCAGGCGCAGACCCTGTTTGAGCTTGCCAGCCTCGATCCCGTCTGGCTGGTGGTGGACTACCCGCAAAGCCAGGCGCAAACCCTGAGTGCGGGCTGCGATATTATTGCGGCTTCCTCAAGCTGGCCGGGTGAGCAATTTCATGGCCGGGTCAGTGAACTGTTGCCACAACTGGAGACTACCACGCGCACGTTAAAAGCGCGCATCGTACTGGATAACCCGCAGCAAAAACTGAAACCTGGCATGTTCCTGACGGTAACACAGCCAGAAAGTTCGCAGCAGCCTGCGGTGCTGGCGATCCCCGAAGAGGCATTGATTGAAACCGGAACGGCAAGCCGCGTATTGCTGGCTTCCGGAGAAGGGCATTTCCAGGCGGTGAATGTCACGACGGGCAGAACGTCGCAAGGCTGGACGGAAGTACTTTCGGGGCTTAAAGAGGGCGATACCGTGGTCACCTCCGGCCAGTTCCTGATCGATTCCGAAGCCAGCTTGCGCAGCGCACTGCCGGGTGACGCCGCGCAAATGACAGCACCCGAGCAGAAAAAGGCGCAGGAGTACGAAACCACCGGGGTGATCAAAGCGATTGAGGAGGGCAGCATCACGCTGGCGCATCAACCCATTCCGGCGCTGAACTGGGGGGCGATGACGATGGATTTCGTGCTCAAAATGCCGGTTTCCACCCTCAAACCCGGCGATCGCGTGATGTTCAGTTTTACCCTCGATGATGAAAACGGTGCGGTGATCACCCACCTGATGCCTGCGACGGAGGCGATGAAATGATAGCCGCCATTATTCGTGCATCGTTGCGTAACCGACTGCTGATCCTACTTGCTGCACTGGTGTTGACGGGCTGGGGGGTGTGGTCAGTACAGCGCGCACCGCTTGATGCTTTGCCGGATCTCTCGGATGTGCAGGTGATTATTCGTGCCAGCTATCCGGGTAAAGCGCCGCAAATCATCGAAAACCAGGTCACTTATCCGCTGACGACGGCGATGTTGTCGGTACCGGGAGCTAAAACGGTACGCGGTTACTCGATGTTTGGTGATGCCTACGTCTATGTGCTGTTTGACGATGATACCGACCTGTATTGGGCGCGTTCGCGGGTGCTGGAGAATTTAAGCCAGATCCAGACGTCGCTGCCTGCCGGGGTTAACGTCGCGCTGGGGCCGGATGCGACTGGCGTAGGCTGGATCTACGAATACGCGCTGGTTGATCGCAGCGGGAAACATAATCTTGCCGACCTGCGTGCATTGCAGGACTGGACGCTGAAATTTGAGCTGAAAACGGTGCCCAATGTGGCGGAGGTGGCCAGCGTCGGCGGGATGGTCAGGCAATATCAGATCCTGCCGGATCCGGCACGGATGCGGGCGTTGAACATCACCCACGAGCAGTTGATCACCGCCGTACAGTCGGCAAATCAGGAGAGCGGCGGCGCGCTGCTGGAGATGGGCGAGGCCGAATTTATGGTGCGCACCACCGGCTATTTGCAGACGCTGGAGGATTTCCGCCATATCGTCATTACCAGCAGTGAAGGGGTGCCGGTCGGGCTCTCGGATGTTGCCAGCGTGCGGCTTGGGCCGGAGCTGCGGCGTGGGGTTGCGGAGTACAACGGCGAAGGCGAAGTGGCGGGCGGCATCATTGTGATGCGCTACGGCAAAAACGCGCTGGAAACTATTCATGCGGTGAACGAAAAACTACAGGCGGTGCAGAAAACCCTGCCTGCCGGGGTGGAAATCGTCCCGGTTTACGACCGCTCCACCCTGATTGAGCATGCGGTAGAGACCCTGACTCATAAACTTATCGAAGAGTTTATTGTGGTGGCGCTGGTTTGTACGCTGTTCCTGTTTCACTTTCGCTCGGCGCTGGTGGCGATTGTCTCCCTGCCACTTGGTATCCTGGGGGCGTTTATTGTCATGCATTATCAGGCCATTAACGCCAACATCATGTCGCTGGGCGGGATTGCTATCGCTATTGGTGCGATGGTGGATGCCGCGATAGTGATGATTGAAAACATGCACAAAGTGCTGGAGCAGTGGCGGCACGATAATCCCGGGCGCAAGCTGGCGGCGGCAGATTACTGGCGTTTGTCGGAGCAGTCGGCGGTGGAAGTCGGCCCCGCGCTGTTTTGCAGTCTGCTGATTATCACCCTGTCGTTTATTCCGGTGTTTTCACTCGAAGCGCAGGAAGGGCGAATGTTCTCGCCGCTGGCGTTTACCAAAACCTGGTCAATGGCGGTGGCGGCGGGTCTGGGTATCACCCTGGTGCCGGTACTGATGGCGCTGTTTATCCGTGGGAAGATCCCGGATGAAAAAGCGAACCCCATCAACCGTTTTCTGATTCGTGCCTATGAACCCTTGCTGGATCGGGTGCTGAGCTGGCCGAAAGCGACCATTGGCGTGGCCTTGTTGCTGCTGGTTGCCACACTCTGGCCACTTAGTCGCCTGGGCAGTGAATTTATGCCGCCGCTGAATGAGGGGGATCTGCTATATATGCCGTCGACGCTGCCGGGGATTTCGGCACGGGAAGCGGCAAGACTGTTACAGCAGACGGACAGACTAATCAAAACGGTTCCGGAAGTGGAAAGTGTCTTCGGTAAAGCGGGCAGGGCGGAAAGCGCGACGGACCCCGCGCCGTTAACCATGATCGAGAGCACCATTCGATTTAAGCCCCGGGAACAGTGGCGGCCCGGCATGACGCCGGAAAAACTGGTGGAAGAGCTGGATAAAACGGTCAGCCTGCCGGGGATTGCCAACGTCTGGGTACCACCGATTCGTAACCGCCTGGATATGCTGGCGACGGGGATCAAAAGCCCGGTGGGGATAAAGGTGAACGGTAATAACATTGCCGACATCGAGCGTGTGGCTCAGCAAATCGAGCAGGTTGTGAAAACCGTGCCTGGCGTGACATCAGCGCTGGCGGAAAGGCTGGCGGGCGGGCGCTATGTGGATATCAATATCAACCGTCAACAGGCCGCACGCTACGGTGTTTCGGTCAAAGAGCTACAGTCGCTGGTCTCAACCTTAGTCGGCGGGGAAAACGTCGGTGAAGTGTTGCAGGGCCGCGAACGTTTTCCGATCAACATTCGCTATCCGCGCGAAATTCGCGATAACGTTCAGGATCTTCGAGCGCTGCCGGTGATCACCGAAAATGGCAGTCAGATTGCGTTGGGCGAGCTGGCGGACATTGTGGTGAAAGAAGGCCCACCAATGCTGAAAAGCGAGAACGCGCGCCTGTCGAACTGGATCTACGTCGATTTACGCGGACGTGACCTTAAATCGGCCGTGGACGATATGCAGCAGCGGGTTGGCGAACAGGTGAAATTGCCGCAGGGGGTGACGCTCTCATGGTCCGGGCAGTTTGAGTATCTGGAGCGGGCGACGGCGAAACTGAAAGTCGTGTTGCCCGTGACGCTGCTGATCATATTTGTCCTGCTGTTTATCACCTTCAAGCGCATTTCCGACGCGTTGTTGATCATGGGAACCTTACCGTTCTCGCTGATTGGCGGTGTCTGGTTGTTGTGGCTGCTGGGATATAACTTGTCGGTGGCGGGGGCCGTTGGCTTTATCGCGCTGGCGGGCGTGGCGGCCGAGTTTGGCGTGATTATGGTGCTTTATCTCAATCATGCGCTGGAGAAATACCGCAAACTCGACCCGGATGGCGGCCATGCAATGTTAAGGCGAGCGATTCACGAAGGGGCGGTTCTGCGTGTGCGGCCAAAAGTGATGACCGTTGCCACTATCATGGCGGGCCTGTTACCGATAATGTGGGGTGGAGGAAGTGGTTCGGAGGTGATGAGCCGTATTGCCGCACCGATGATTGGCGGCATGGTGACCGCGCCATTATTGTCGATGTTTGTGATCCCGGCCGTATACGAACTGCTTCATCGTCGTCGCTAATTTGGGGTAAAATGCCACGTCTCACTCGCGTGGGGTAGCATTTTGGGGGCGGTTAATTCTTAACCATTGATGCGAATCCCACATAAACAGCAGCTTTGTGAAAACTTAGCGACATTTATCACTTTTTGATGAATAACGACTGGACAAAAGTCTTCACAATTGTTGTACTGTAACTCGACACAGCATTTGTGTCGTTTTTCATGTAAAGGTAATATTGATGTCTAAGATTAAAGGTAACGTTAAGTGGTTTAATGAGTCCAAAGGATTCGGTTTCATTACTCCGGAAGATGGCAGCAAAGACGTGTTCGTACACTTCTCTGCAATCCAGAGCAATGGTTTCAAAACTCTGGCTGAAGGTCAGCGCGTAGAGTTCGAAATCACTAACGGTGCTAAAGGTCCTTCTGCTGCTAACGTGATGCCTATCTAAGTTAGCAATAAGACAGAATTTCAAAACCCGCCTTCAAGGCGGGTTTTTTTTGCCCTTAATTTGTACTCACGTTGGAAAACAGCCAGAATGCGAGTGCGGTCATCGCAAATGATCCCAGCAGATTGACGGCCACGTTGAGCAACGCCCAGCTAAAACGCCCTTCCTGCAGCAAAAACACCACTTCCGCCGAAAAAGTCGAAAAGGTTGTCAAACCGCCACAAAAACCCGTGGTCAACAACACTTTCCACATCGGGTCGATATGGGTCATGCGGTTAAACCACGCCAGCCCCATTCCAATGATAAATGCGCCCATCAGATTCGCGGTGAGTGTCCCCAGCGGAATGGCGTGGTGGGCGGGATTGAGCTTCATGCTGAGTGCCCAACGGGCCACGCTGCCCGTCCCACCACCAATAAATACGGCTAAAAGAAGTTGTAACACGGGGAAATCCTGCTATTTGATTTGTTAGAGTGGTGAGTGTGGCGCCGAAGCGGAATACTGGCTATGGCGACTGAATCAGGAGAAAAAGATGATTGTGGCAGCAGGGCAGTTTGTTGTGACTCCGGACTGGCAAACCAATGCCCGCACCTGTGTCGCGCTGATGGCACAAGCGGCAGGCCAGCTGGCGTCGCTGTTGGTGCTTCCGGAGGCGTTACTGGCGCGGGATGATAATGACCCTTATATGTCGGTGAAATCGGCTCAGGCGCTGGATGGTGGCTTTTTAAGCCTGTTGCTGGAGGAGAGCCGTAAGAATGCACTGACAACCGTTTTGACGATCCACGTGCCCTCCTCGCCAGGCAGGGCGGTAAATACGCTGGTGGTGCTGCGTGAGGGGCGCATTCTTACCCATTACGCCAAACTGCATCTGTACGACGCGTTTAACATGCAGGAATCAGAGCGCGTGGATTCAGGGCATGAAATCGCACCGTTAATTGACGTAGACGGGATGAAGGTCGGGTTGATGACCTGTTATGATTTACGCTTTCCGGAGCTGGCGTTGTCGCTGGCGCTGCAGGGGGCCGATATTCTGGTTCTGCCTGCCGCGTGGGTACGAGGGCCGCTCAAAGAGCAGCACTGGGAGACGTTGCTGGCGGCACGCGCGCTGGACACGACCTGTTATATCGTGGCGTCAGGTGAATGCGGTAACAAAAACATTGGCCGGAGCCAGGTGGTCGACCCTCAGGGGGTCACGGTCGCCGCCGCAGGGGAAGCCCCGCAGCTCATCATGGCGGAGATTACACAGCAGCGCGTCGCGCAGACGCGGGAAAAACTCCCTGTACTGCGCAACCGACGTTTCGCTCCGCCGCAGCTGATGTGATGTTTTTTTAAACAATGCTTGATTCATCTCGTTACAGATTGCTATTGTGTGCGCGCGTCGAATGACCGTTAATGACATCAGGTTATAATGGTGCTTTACGCAGTCCGTTTTATGAAAGAAGGTATCTATGGGTGAGATTAGTATTACCAAATTGCTGGTCGTGGCCGCACTGGTCGTTCTGCTGTTTGGTACCAAAAAACTTCGTACGCTGGGCGGTGATCTTGGCACGGCGATTAAGGGCTTTAAAAAAGCCATGAATGACGATGACACCACTGCTAAGAAAACTGCGGAAGACGACGTTCCGGCCGAAAAGCTTTCTCATAAAGAGTAAGCCCATTCGTGCAGCATAAAAAAACCGGCGCAAATGGCCGGTTTTTTTATGGCAAGTGTAATCAGATATTACCGCATTATTTAACTTCAATGCCTTTGGCTTGCAGGTCTGCGTGGTAGGACGAACGCACGAATGGGCCGCATGCTGCATGCGTGAAACCCATCGCCAGCGCTTCCTCTTTCATTTCGTCAAACTCTTCCGGGCTGACATAACGCTGAACCGGCAGGTGATGACGGCTTGGCTGCAGATACTGGCCCAGCGTCAGCATGGTGACGCCATGACGGCGCAGGTCACGCATAACCTCAACGATTTCCGCGTTGGTTTCACCAAGGCCTACCATCAGACCGGATTTGGTCGGGATGTCCGGATGGACTTCTTTAAAGCGCTCCAGCAGCTTCAGTGACCAGTTATAGTCTGCGCCCGGACGTACCTGACGATAAACGCGTGGCACGTTCTCCAGGTTGTGGTTAAACACATCTGGCGGGGTCGCGGTAATGATCTCAAGTGCGCGATCCATACGACCACGGAAGTCCGGTACCAGCGTCTCAATCTTGATGGTCGTGTTTTTCTCGCGAATGGCGGTGATACAGTCAGCGAAATGCTGAGCGCCACCGTCACGCAGGTCATCACGGTCTACGGAGGTGATAACAACATAACGCAGCCCCATGTCGGCGATAGTCTGCGCCAGTTTGGTCGGTTCGTTAGCGTCAGGCGCGACAGGACGACCGTGTGCCACATCGCAGAACGGACAGCGACGCGTACAGATAGCGCCGAGGATCATAAAGGTTGCCGTGCCGTGATTGAAACACTCTGCCAGGTTCGGGCAGGACGCTTCTTCGCAAACCGAGTGCAGCCCGTTCTTGCGCATGGCTGCCTTGATGCCCTGAATACGGGACGAATCTGCCGGAAGTTTGATCTTCATCCATTCCGGTTTTCTCAACAGGGCTTCGCGCTCTGTTGCCACGTTTTTAACCGGGATAAGAGCCATTTTATCGGCATCGCGGTACTTAACACCGCGTTCCATCACAATGGGTTTACTCATAGCGTGCGTGTTCCAGTTGCGGATAACGAAGTAAGTGTTTCAATTCAAGGGAATGTTGTATTTATCAACTATTTTTGAATTAACGGCGTGCAGTATAGCACTGATATGGGGCAGAAAGCAGCCTGGCAACTGGGCAAAATGTAAAATAGTTGTTGTTTTGTACCATATGCCCAGAAGAATTTAGCCGTTTTGCCAGGCTGTAGCGTGCTTCAGAACGCGCGACGGATTACGTTGATGACGTTTTCAAGTACCGGATCGCGCAGGTTTAACTTATTGTAATATAAAGAAACATCAAGTCTTTCGTTGCTGACAGGCGGGAAATCAATTTCCACCAGAGGCCAGCATGCGCTGAAAAGTTTAAACAGACGGGTCGGCATTAGCCCCAACATATCACTGTTGCCAATCAGTGCTGCAATAGTGAACATATTGTAACTGCTAAAACTGACGTGACGTTCAGGGAACAGATCCTGAACACGCTGACGCAACGCACTCAGGTTTTGTCCCTCTAACATCAATAAGGTGTGTTCGTAGTGTTGCAGGATATCTTCATTGATGGTCGAACGCAGGCAAGGGTGTCCTTCACGGCAAACCAGCATCAGGCGGTCCGTATAAAGTGCATGATGGCTCAGGGTGCGGGCTGTCGGAATATTGGTGTCAATGATGAGATCGGTCTGGAACTGGCTAAGCTGGTTTTCGGCATCGTGGATAGGGATGTTACGCATCACCAGATGTGGTGCGGTCTCTTTGATTGCCCGCCAGATAACCGGAATGACGATCGCACCTAGCGACGGTGGTGTACCGATGGTGATTGTCCGCTGTTTGTCGTAGCTGCCGGTGAGGTCCAGTGCGCCGAGAATCGACTCCAGACCCTGGCTGATGTATTCGTGCAAATGCGAGGCATAGGCCGTCGGCGTCACGCCCTGACCTTTACGAATAAAAAGCGGATCGGGAAATATTGTTCGTAATTTTTGAATGGATTGACTAATTGCGGAAGGCGTCAGATTAAGCACTCGCGCGGCATTCACAATCCCTTTGTGCACATATACCGCCTCAAAGATGGTCAATAAATTGAGGTCGATATTGCGTAACGTTCGGAAGATTTGCGGCTTATCTTCTTCGGGTCGCTCGGCTATTCGCTGTTCCGGCAGGTTATTATAATCCACGCTTGAGCTCCATAATCATTCACAATATGAATGATAGTTGAATTTATTATTTATGAGCGAATTCAGATAATAAGTGCAACGCTCGGACATGATTGTGGAGAGTGTAGGAGGAAGGGTTAACTACCGATAAGT
>NZ_CBFFRL010000088.1:0-19196 GCF_965644215.1 Phytobacter sp. V69 | reverse complement strand
TACAGCTCAGCTAAGGTAAGGCTAATACAGCTAAGGACTCCACTGAACCCCACCGATTAAATCGCACCTTCCCTAACCTGAGTTCACGAATCGATGCACGATCAACGACTGAAAGACATTGTGCCCTTTGTCGCCAGCATAGAAGGGGGCAGCTTTGCCGCCGCGGCGGAACGCCTGCATGTGACCGGCTCCGCCATCAGCAAAAGCGTGAGCCGGCTGGAGGCGCGGCTGGGCTCAAAGCTGCTGGAGCGGACCACCCGACGCCTTAAACTGACCGACGCCGGGCACGCCTATTACCAGACCTGTATTCGGATTATGGAGGAGCTGGCTGAGGCGGAAGCGGTGCTGGCGGCGCATCGCAGTATTCCCTCCGGGCGGCTGCGGCTGGCGGTGCCCAACACCTACGGCAGGCTGGGGGTGATGCCGCTGCTGATTACGTTTTGCCAGCAGCATCCGGAGATTGATATCAGCCTGACGTTTTCCGACCGCTTTGTGGATCTGTTTGATGAAGGGATTGATGTTGCGGTGCGGATTGGCAAAACGGCGGAGATGTCGACGTCGCTGGGGTGTCGGCAACTGGGACGCGAAAAGATGGTGTTCTGCGCCTCGCCCGACTATCTGGCGCGCGAGGGCCGCCCGCAGAGCGTCGAGGTGCTGTTGCAGCACCGGGCGATTTTGTACGAGCGCGTCGATGGCAGCAGTAAGCCGTGGCAATTGCTGACGGAAGACGGGCATCCGGACTGGCTCTCCGTGCCGTACCGGATGGCACTGGGGGATGTGGATGCGCAGTTGCAGGCGATTCGCAGCGGGTTAGGCGTGGCCCAGATGCCGACGTGGCTGATTCGCGACGCCCTGGCGCGCGGGGAACTGGAGGTTATTTTGCCGCAGATTCAGCCGGACGGGCTGGCACTGACGCTGGTGTGGCCGCGACGCAAGCAGTTATTGCCAAAGGTGGATGCGCTGCTTTCTGCATTGAGTGAGTTGGATATTGGTGGGTGAGGTGGAGCAGGGCAGTGTGCGGTCTGATGCTCTCACCCCGGCCCTCTCCCACAGGGAGAGGGAGAAAAGCAACCCCATACCGCACTCGATCGGTCCCCTCTCCCTTGAGGGAGAGGGTTAGGGTGAGGGGGGGAGATTGGTACCGAACTCAATGCCGCGCATTCCCCGGCTGGCGCTGCGCTAAGCCGGGCCACGTATTACCCGCGAGCGCCGCACGCGTAGCCCGGATAAGGCGTTTACGCCGCCATCCGGGAAAGTCCACCTACCCGCGGTCGTCCTTCGGCCCCAAAAACCAAAACGCGAACGGCAGCGAGCCGATGATCGTAAACATCAGGCTATAGATAAACACCCACGCGCCCTGAATCACAAACATCGACACCGACCACTGATCCATCGGCAAATTGTACTGATCCACCACGCCCTGGAAGGCGGCTTCTGAAACCACCGACACGGCAACCACAAAGACGATGGCGACGGCGATAAGGAATTTTTTACCCTCACGGGTACGCAATTTTGCCAGCATGTAAACCTCCATATTGTTCTGTGCGGCCCGCAGGTGATGGGCCGCGATGATAATCAGAATGTGACGTTCATTTTGGCCCAGAACGTTCTTCCGGGCTCGTTAACCGGCGTATTTGACGAATAACCAAAGGTGCTGTTACCCGCCAGATTCAGATGCTCGGTGTAGGTTTTATTCAGCAGGTTATCGACCCCGGTACTGACCTTGATGTACTTGTTGGCCTGCCAGGCCGCATTGGCGGACAGAATGGCAAAACCAGGGCTATTGTCAAAATCTTTACCTACCACGTTCCCCTGGTTGATAGCCACCCGGTGCTGGCTGCTGACCAAACGTAACAGTCCGGTGCTGCTCCAGTCGCCTTTTTCCCACGTCAGGCCGAGTCGCGCTTCCAGCGGTGGCGTTTGTGGTAGCGGCTGGTGGTCATCGGTATTTTCCCCCCACGACCAGGCCAGACTGGCGTCGGTTTTCCACGTCTCCGTCAGCTTATAACTCATGCCGACTTCGCCGCCCATAATGGTGGCGTCGACGTTATCCGCCTGGCTGATGCGCGAGTTGGTGGGGTCATAGCGGAAAAGGATAAAATCATTGACCCGGCCGATGTACGCAGAGACCCAGCTATTAACCCGCTTGCCGTTATACTGCGCGCCGATATCCAGTTGGGTGGTCTTTTCGGTTTTCACCGAATCGAACACATCGGTCGTGCCGCCAGGACCATAGGTGGGTGAAAACAGCTCCCAGTAATCGGGGAAGCGCTCGGTATAGCCCACACCCGCGTAAAGCATCAGTGGCATATCCGACAGCGTATGCTCATAGCGCATAAAGCCCGCGGGCAGGGTATCGCTGCGTTTATCCGCGCCCGTACCGCTGTCGTTATCCACCTGGACGTTATCAAAGCGTAAGCCGCCGATCACTTTGCCTTCTGCGCTGGCATTCCAGGTCAGCTCGCTAAACACCCCGTAATCCTGGAAGCGGGCATCTTTGCTCCAGCCGCTCTCCTCTTTGCTGCGATGGGTGTTGGTTTGCATATCCAGCCCGCTGCGCAGCTCATAGTCAGACCAGATAAACGTGGCCATCGTCCGTCCGCCCAGAGTGCGGCGGTCGAGCTGCATCGCCATTGGCATGCTCATACTCATTGACGATCCCATCGACATGCCGCCGCTGTCCGGGGAGCGCAGCGTGTAGTTGTCCATGATGTGGTTGGCGTAGTTGTAATAGACATTGGCCTCGAATTTGTCGAATACCTCGCTAATGTTCGATTTCTCAAAGCGTGCCCCCAGGCTTTCACGCTTAAACTGCGAGCCGTCCATGCTGCGGCCTGCGTAACGGGCTTCGCCATCGCCTTTACCGGCGGTGAGTTCCAGCAGGGTGTCTTTGTCCGGCGTCCAGCCGACGGCGACATCCGCATTCCATTTGTCCCACTTCGAGGCTACCCGGTCACCGTCGCCGTCTTTGTAATCCCCTGAGCGTGATTTGTTGCCGATCAGGCGCACATAGCCGTCTTCGCTACCGAAACTGACGTCGGCATTTTCATCCCAACGGCTGTTCGATGCGGTCAGCAGGCTGGCGGTGCCCTGGATGCCGGATTTATCAAAGCGCGGTGGTTCCCGGTCAAAACGCAGGGTGCCCGCCGAGTTGCCGGGACCCCAGAGGACGGTTTGTGGCCCTTTAATCAGCGTCAGGACATCAAAGCTTTCCGGCGAAATGTAGGAGGTGGGCGCGTCCATACGGGCGGGGCAGGCACCGAGCATCTCGCCGTTGTTGGTCATGATGCGCAGGCGCGAGCCAAACATGCCGCGAAACACCGGGTCACCGTTGGTGCCGCCGTTGCGGATTTGCGAAAAACCGGGGATGGTTTTCAGGTAATCTGAGCCGTCGCTGGCGGGCACCGGCTGACGCGGCGTTTTCGGCGAGGTCACGATGGTCAACGGAGAGGTAACCGGTGCGGTGACGATCATCACCCCGTCGTTGCTCATTTCATCATGGTTGTGTTGTTCTTCGGCCTGAGCGGTACAGGCGAAGCAGGCCGTCAGCACCAGAGTGGCCAGCGGCGTGCGCGTAACGTGTCGTAATTCCATTTTATTGCCTTAAGGTCGTACAGGCGTGTCTTGTTCACCCCATAGAAACGGGGATCGCCAACAAGACGTATCCAGCTTGCGAATGCGCGCAGCCGAATCACTGACCTGTGAGTGACAGATAACGTGTTAAAGGGAAAAGTGGAACGACGACAGTGGCGGGGCGCGGGCGCGCTGTGGCGTCCAGGCGCGGAATATCCGCGGACAGCGATAGTCGGTAAAAGGGATCCAGCGGGCGAGCAGGGCGAGAAGGCGCAGCAGGACCGCGAAGATAAACAGAATAACCGGGAGATGAACCAGCAGCTGGCAGTATCCGCAGGCGATTTGCTCCATCGGCGACTGCCCGGTATCCGGCATCAGCAGCGAGTGCATCATTATACCGTCGTGGCAGGTTGCCGGTTCTGGCATATCGGTCATGTCTGCCATTTTATGGTGTTCGTGGGACATATCCATGGCAGGCATTGACGTGTGGTGTTCGCAGGCACGGGTTTGCATCAGCGATTTAGAGATCGCCGGGGCAATAAACACCATGACCATCGCCAGTAGCGCAAGCCATGCGCCTGACCTCAGGATGACGCTGCGTCCGTACAAAAAATACCCACCACACGGTTTATGAGGCGTAAGTGTATCTTATTCTCATCTCAGTTGTTACAGATGATTTATTCGCTGGGGTGATGATTTTGTACGTGGGATGGGTTAAGGCAAGTTGGTTAACTTTTAAACGCATATATCTAAAAAAAGTGATGTAGTGCTCATTTTTTGCTATTGGGCAGGGATAGCGTATCGGTAACGTCCAGGAGGGTACCATCATGAAAAGGTTATTAATATGTTGCCTGTTTGGTAACACGGCGGTAACGCTGGCTAAAAAAATGCAGGATGTTGCAGACGCACATATGTATCAGATTCAAATTAGCGGAATAGGGTCAGATGCATTCGCCAGCGTGGCGCCTGCTTTTGATTGCTTCCTGGTTGCGCCGCATATTCAATATAAAAAAGAAGAACTGAAAAAGGCGATTAAAGAAGGACAACATATTGAGGTTATTGATGGCTATCCGTATGCCGCCATCGATGCAGAGAAAATATTAAAATTTGCCATTGATCGAATGGAGGAACTGGTTGATTAAATTGTTATGTGAACATTTCCATATTGAGCTTACGAAGGAGTGGCTCAGGGATGAGCCAGCAGTGCGCTGGTGTGTTTTCTATCCTGGTGAAAAATAAGATGTTAATGTAGGTAGTCCTCTCTGTTCCTGCTCATCCAGCCGCCTGCCCTGGTGCAACCTGTCCGTTTATTCAAACCATCGCTATTTCATATTTTCCCCCGTTTTTTACGCTACGTATATTAACCCTGTTCGCTATTACGCATTCCTGTGCGTGCAATTGCGTTCTGCGGGAGTGATGCAAAGCGCCGTTAAGATGTTGAGGATTCATTGATCGAGGGATATATGCGACTAAAAAGACATTTCTCTCTGGGTGCGCTGTTGGGCACCGGTTTTGCCGCGATTATCGCTATTGGTTTGTTGGTAGCGATTTTTGGTCGGGCTGAATTGATTAACACCAGTAAACACATTGAGTTTTACGAGAAATACCATTTGACCAACCTGCTGTCGATGCAGGCGCTAAAGGACAACCTCAATAACGCCACCAAGGCCACTTTCATCATGGTGTTTCAGGATGATGAAAAGAGCCAGATGGAAGAGGAGAAGCTGACCGAACTGTCGATCAAACGCAATGACGAGCTGGTGGCACAGTTGCAGGCGAATGTGCAGGAGGCTGACGTACAAAATATGCTGAGCAACTTTAAAACCACCCAGGTAGAGTACGTCAATGTGGTACGCCAGACGGTGGGGCTGGCGAAGAACGGACAGATGCTGGACGCCCAATCGATGGCGGTGGAGAAGATGCAGCCTCTGCAGGTGCGTCTGTTTGAAGAGATCTCCGGCATGATTCAGACCCAGCAGGCCAGTACGACTTCGGCGGCGGCGGTCTCCACCGCAAGCGCGCGTTCTGCGGGGAATGTTCTGCTGATCATTGCCGCTGTGGCGACATTGCTGGGAGTGGCAATTGCCTGGCTTTCCACGCGCTACATTAAGCGCCAGTTGGGAGGCGAACCGGCCTATGCGTTGCAGGTGGTCCATGAGATTGCGCAGGGAAATCTGGCGACCCGTATTACGCTTGCCCCGCATGACAGCACCAGCCTGCTGGCCGGGATGGATGAGATGCGACAAAGCCTGAGCGGTATCGTCAATCAGGTGAGGGAAAGCAGTGAGTCTATTTCGGCAGGGGCAAATGGCGTGGCGGAGGGAAGCACCGATTTGAGCCAGCGCACCGAGCAGCAGGCGGCCAGTTTGCAGCAAACGGCCGCATCGATGGAGCAAATCGGTCAGGCGATTCGTCAGAATGCGGATACGGTGCGGGTCACCAATCAGCAGGCGACGACCGCCAGCGAAATTGCCGCGAAAGGAGGTGAGGCGATCGAGAACATCGTGCGAACGATGGATGAGATCAGCCAAAGCTCACGCAAAATTAGCGAGATTATCGCGGTGATTGATGGCATCACCTTCCAGACCAATATCCTGGCGCTGAACGCGGCGGTGGAAGCGGCGCGGGCAGGGGAGCAGGGCCGGGGCTTTGCGGTGGTTGCGGGGGAAGTGCGCTCACTGGCTCAGCGTTCGGCATCTGCGGCAAAAGAGATTAAGACGCTGATTATGGACAGTATCGAGCGCGTGGATAACGGTACGGCGTTGGTGAATCACGCGGGGGCGACCATTGGTGAGCTGGTGCGACAGTCGCACCATGTAGCGGGGATGATCGACGAGATTGGCGTGACGACGCGTGAGCAGGAGCTGGGCGTTGGGCAGGTGAATGATGCCATTACCCAACTGGATAAAGTGACGCAGCAAAACGCCGCGCTGGTGGGGGCGTCGAGTACGGCGGCGGAGGATCTGCGCGATCAGGCGCAGCATCTGGTGGCGCTGATGAGCGTGTTCCGAACCGAGAGTTCGCGCTATCGCGCAAGTGAGATAAATACGGTGCCGGACGCGGTGTTAAGGACGGCGTGATCGCGTCGCCGGGGACGATTCCCGGATGCGGCGCAAGCGCCTTATCCGGGCTACTCGATTGTGCGGACTGCTCGCATTCCTCCCTCGCCCCTTTGGGGAGAGGGCCGGGGTGAGACGTTGCCTGAGGGAAAACTACCCCTCGTTTGGCTGATGGTGCCGACGCCAGGCGCCTGGCGGCATGCTGTATTTCTTGGTAAACACCCGGGTGAACGTCTGCTGGGAATCGAAGCCGTAGCGGGTCGAGATGGTGATAATCGATTCCCGGGTCACGCTCAGGTCGTGCGCAGCGCCTTCCAGCTTTTTGTTGCGAATATAAACGCCTAGCGGAATATCGATAATTTCATGAAAGAGGCGCTGTAAATGCCATTTGGAATATCCTGCCCGATGGGCAACATCATTAATCCGTAAAGGTTTGTCAATATTATTATCAATCCATGTCTGAATATCGAGGATAACCGATTTTTGCATGGTCATAATACATGCCCCTCTTTGCTAAATATGAATGCTCTACGTCTCTTTAGCGTTCGGAAAAGTGCACTACATAATTACCTGACGTATTACGTTGAAGTCTAAGTTTAAATCAGCGTGGCTGTCGCGACCGTGACGTGAAAATGACATTCCTGACAGGTTTGTGAACGAAGTGGCTAACGGCGCGGTCTGGCGGGCCGTTGATGAAACGGGGAGTACTAAAAATATACCCAGATTTACATTTTTTATCGCGGCGGCTGTTTATTAGAATTCTAATTAATCCATGCAGGTATTTTTAATAATAGTATTTGATGAATAAATTAAAATAAATGTATATTTTTGTTATCTGACACGTCTGTTATTTTTGCGTCAGTGTCCTGACAGTTGGCCCTTCTAGACTCATCCATGTCAGCGGATATTCCTGACTTTTCTCTTTGCGAGGTGGAAACATGAAGACGACGAAAGGCATTATTACCGCAATGATATTTGGCGTATTTTCCGCCGGTGCACTGGCAGCCGTCCCTGTGGAATCCGATAGTGGCCTGCAAAAAATGGGGTCGGTCTCGGCATCGGGCGCGACAACGCTGTCTGGTTTGCATGAGGAACTGGCGCAAAAAGCCGAAGATGCGGGGGCAAGCTCTTACCGCATCGTCGCGGCCGGGGGCGAAAACCAAATGCACGGCACGGCGATTATCTACAAGTAAGGGTAAAAAACAGGAGGGTTCGCCTCCTGTTTTCTTTTCTGCTCAGGCGTTTTTGAATTGCGTCTGCTCATCCCGTGTCGCTGTCTCACCCGGCGCAACATTGCGCCCACCCGCGTGCGCTTTACCGATCGTCAGCGACAGACCGAAGGTGTTAACGCCGTTTTCGCTGCGGGCAAACACATCGCCACGGTGCATCAGTGCGACCGCACGCACGATGGATAACCCCAGGCCGTGGTGAGTATCGCTGCGCGTGCGTGACGAATCGATACGGTAAAAACGCTCAAACAGACGATCCAGATGCTCTGCGGCGATCGGTTCGCCCACGTTGGCGACCGCGATGATCGCATGCTCATGCCGTTGGCGAATTGAAACGGTCACCGTGGTATTGGGTTTTGCATGGCGGGCACCGTTTTCCAGCAGATTCGCCAGCGAACGGTGGAACAGTCGACGGTCGATACAGGCGACGATATCCCCCTCCACATTGATGGCGAGGTTCTTCTCGGCAAAAGAGGGCTCGACATAATCGGCGGTTTTCCAGGTCTCTTCGCGTAGCGACACCTCGGTAAGCTGGGTGGCATGTTCCCCGGCCTGAGCATGCGACAGGAACAGCATGTCATTGACGATGGAGGTCATGCGCTCCAGCTCTTCCAGATTGGATTCCAGCAAATCTTCCAGCTCGCTCATGGAGCGTTCGCGGGACAGACCCAACTGTGTTTGCCCGATCAGATTGGTCAGCGGGGTGCGCAGTTCGTGGGCGACGTCGGCGTTGAAGCTCTCCAGCTGTCGCCAGGCGACCTCCTGACGTTCCAGCACGCCGTTGAACGCTTCCGCCAGCGTTTGTAGCTCATCCGGCAGAGTGGTAGTGTCGAGCCGCTGTCCGTGATCGCCGGGAGCGAGTTTGTGCGCCTGCTCGCTCATGGTATTCACCGGACGCATGCCGAAGCGTGCAATCATAAAACCGAGCACCGCAACCAGCATCACGCCGAGGGCGGTGATCAGCAGCAGCGTGCGGGTGAACTCCTCCAGCGTGCCCATATAAGGGGTGGAATCGATGGCAATTACGTAACGGATCGCCGGGCGTTCGCCGCGTGCCGGAATCAATTTGACCAGGATATAGAGGGAACAGGAGTTTTTCGTGGCCCCCGGCGCTTCGCTAAAGCCGTCGGCCAGCGTCGTCCAGTTGATCCCTTCCGGCGGCTCACCGCCCACCTGAAAACGGGGATCGTCGCTCAGCACCCAGTACTGGACGCGCCCGCCTTCCGCGGTGGCCATATCGGCGAGCTTGGTGGGCAACATTTGCCAGCTATGCAACGTGGTGCGTGAAAGCAGCCACGGCTCCATCAGGGATTCCCTGAACAGCAGCTCGTTGTACATCTGCTTTTGCAAGGATTCATGCAGGGTGCTGCGCAGCAAAAAGCCGATCGCCGAGACGATCAGCACGGAGGCGAGGGCAAACATTAATGCAAGGCGTCCTGAAATCGAACGTTTGAGCATAGACGGACTCTATTTCGCGGGGCTCTCGGGCCGTGTTTCAAGGACATATCCCATGCCCCGGACGGTATGCAGCAGCTTAACGGGGTAGGGGGCGTCCACTTTGGCCCGCAGGCGTTTGATCGCCACCTCCACGACGTTGGCATCGCTGTCAAAATTCATATCCCACACCTGTTCAGCGATCATCATCTTGGAGAGGATTTCACCTTTGTGGCGGGCGAGCAGGCTCAGCAGCGCAAACTCTTTGGCCGTCAATTCCAGACGGTCGCCAGCGCGTGTGACGCGGCGGGCCAGCAGATCGAGATGCAAATCGTGGATCTGCAACTGCGTGGTGTCGGCTCCATCGCTGGAACGGCGGCGCAGCAACGCCTGGATACGGGCAACCAGCTCAATCAGGGAAAACGGTTTGGGCAGGTAATCGTCTGCCCCCTGGCGTAGCCCTTTAACCCGCTCATCAACAGAGCCGCGGGCAGAGAGCATCAGGACCGGCGTGTTTTTACTGGCGCGCAGGCCTTTTAACACGCTGTAGCCGTCAAGGCCTGGCAACATGACGTCGAGAATGATGGCGTCATAGTCAAATTCAACCGCCAGATGCAAACCTTCTGTGCCGCTGGCGGCGATGTCAACGGTAAAACCCAGTTCGCTGAGCGCGCGATAAATATATGACGAGGTTTTTTCCTCATCTTCGACCAGCAGAAGTCGCATGCGGGGCTCTTCCTTTGTCGCCACGGACCGATGTGATGATGAGATTAATTTTATCTCGTTATTGCCAACAGTTGGCTGACATTTTACTGACAATTTTGTCAGCTTGAGTCAGAGACAGCCGATGATAAGCAGCCATAACGTCCATAGCGGCGTGGCCTGGCAGTGATAAATTGCAAAATATCAATGTACGGACAATCAAGGAGAAAATGGGGTAACCGTCGCTTTGCATTTTTGGTATAACAACTTCTCTATTCTTGTCAGACCTTTGCAAAACAGTTGAGGTCATCCATGTTGAGGGCACGTTATGGCCTCGTCTGAGACAGCCCAAGTGCAAACGCCCCGGGAAAAAGTCCGCGGTTCCGGGGGTATTTCTGGGTTGGCGTTGCTGGTTGCCAGCGCGTTTTTTATGGAATTTCTTGATGGCACGGTGATCGCGACCGCCCTGCCGGACATGGCGAAAGCCTTTGGCGTTTCCGCCATCGATTTGAATATTGGTATCAGTGCCTATTTACTGACGCTGGCGATGCTGATCCCGGCCAGCGGCTGGATAGCGGAGCGCTTTGGTGCGCGAACCGTCTTTAGCCTGGCGCTGCTGATTTTTACCGTGGCCTCCCTCTTTTGCGGCCTGACGAACAACGTCACCGAGTTTGTGCTGATGCGCGTCTTGCAAGGGGTGGGCGGCGCGATGATGGTGCCGGTTGGGCGGCTCGTCGTGTTGCGTACCACGCCGAAAGACCAGTTGATTAAGGCCATCGCTACGCTGACCTGGCCTGCGCTGGTGGCACCCATAATTGGCCCACCGCTGGGGGGCTTTATTACCACCTATGCGAGCTGGCACTGGATCTTTTTCCTCAATGTGCCGCTGGGCCTGGTGGCAATTGTGCTGGCACTGAAGATGATGCCGGGGCTGTCGGCTGAGGAAAAGCGCCCGTTCGATGTGATCGGCTTTATCGCCACGGGGCTGACCATGATGTGCCTGGTAGCGGGGCTGGAGATGTTCAGCCAGCAGCATGCGAGTATGGTGAGCGCCGGGGTGACCCTGGTCGTTGGCCTGCTGGCGCTGGTGTGGAGCATTCACCATCTGCGTCGTGCCCCTGCGCCGTTAATTGGCCTGAGCTCGCTGTCGGTACATTCCTTCCGCGTCACCATGCGCGGTGGGTTTATTTTACGTGCCACCATCAGCTCTGCGCCGTTTATGCTGCCCCTGATGTTCCAGGTCGGCTTTGGGATGAGCGCCTTTGAGGCTGGGTCGCTGGTGCTGGCGGTCTTTGCCGGTAATCTGGCGATGAAGCCTGCCACGACACCGCTGATTCGCCGCTTTGGCTTTAAAAAACTGCTGATTGGCAACGGGGTAATCTGCGTGCTGTCGCTGTTTTTCTGCGCCTTTTTAGCGCCGAACTCTCCGCAAATGCTCACCCTCGCGTTGTTGTTTATCGGCGGCTTGAGCCGCTCAATGCAGTTTACCGGCATCAGTTCGCTGGCGTTTGCCGAGGTGCCAACGGCAGAGATGAGCTCGGCGAATACGCTCTTTAGTACCTCATTGCAATTGGCCAACGGCCTGGGGGTCACGCTGGGGGCGCTGAGTATTCGCGCAGGCGCACTCATCACCGACGAGTTGGGGTATGGCGATATTCAGGGCATGGCCTTTAAGCTGGGGTTTGTGATCATTGCGCTTATCACGGCGGTCGGGCTGTACGATATCACCCGTCTTGAGGCCGGGGCGGGGAGAAATGTCTCGCAGAAGCCGAAGAAATAAGACGGACTAAAAAGCCCCCGCCTGCGGGCGAGGGCCTCATTTAGCTCACGTTGATCTAGCGTTGTACTCTCTCTATGGTTCACCGTTCTGGTTTATTTTCCCACGCGTGCCTGTAACTCGGCGGGATAGCGATCGCCGGTGATACGGATAGCGTCCAGCGCCGTGGCGATATGGCGTAATTCCTCAGCGGAAAGCGTGACGTCGGCGGCGGCAAGGTTCTCTTCCAGGCGGGGCAGTTTGGTGGTGCCCGGGATGGGCACAATCCACGGTTTTTGCGCCAGCAGCCAGGCCAGGGCAATCTGCGCGGGGGTGGCTGCTTTCTCCTGAGCGATGCCGGTTAACACGGTAACCAGTTGCTGGTTGGCTTCCCGCGCTTCGGCGGCGAAACGGGGGACCTTGTTGCGAAAATCATTCTGGTCAAAGGTGGTTTGCGCGCTGATGGCCCCGGTCAGAAAACCTTTACCCAGCGGGCTGAACGGGACGAAGCCGATGTTCAGCTCTTCGAGAACCGGGAGAATCTCCTGCTCGGGCTCTCGCCACCACATGGAGTACTCGCTTTGCAGCGCGCTGACCGGCTGTACGGCGTGGGCGCGACGGATGGTTTGTACGCCAGCTTCTGACAGACCAAAGTGTTTGACCTTGCCTTCGGCAATCAGATCTTTCACCGTTCCGGCAACATCTTCGATCGGGACCGCCGGGTCTACGCGGTGCTGATAGAGCAAATCAATGGTGTCTATCTGCAGACGGCGCAGCGAGCCTTCCACCGCTTCGCGAATATGCTCCGGGCGGCTATTGAGGATCTGCTGTTTATTGTCATCGCCAAAGGTGAAGCCGAACTTGGTGGCAATCACCACCTGGTCGCGCAGTGGTTTCAACGCTTCGCCCACCACCTCTTCGTTAATCCACGGGCCGTACACTTCGGCGGTATCGAAAAAGGTCACGCCGCGTGCCACGGCGGTTCGAATCAGCTCTATCGCCGCTGTTTTATCGGTCGCCGGGCCATAGCCGAAGCTCAGCCCCATGCAGCCAAGGCCGAGCGCGGAGACTTCCGGCCCGTTACGACCAAGAATACGTTTTTGCATGATACTACTCCTTTCCTGCGTGAGGGAATGGAGGGATTAGACATCCAGGGTTCGGTTTGCCAGCCATTCGACGATGGTCGGGTCGCGGTGCGAAAAGAAGGCGCTGGTGGCGGTGTCCAGAGCGGCGATGCGCACCATATCTTCGTCAGTTAAGGTGAAGTCAGTGATGGCGATATTTTCCGCCATCCGCTCTTTGCGCACGGTTTTCGCCAGCGAGACGATGCCGCGTTGCCACAGCCAGCGCAGGACAACCTGCCCCGTGCTTTTGCCATAGCGTTTGCCGATTTCCGCCAGCACCGGGTGGGTGAAGAGGTTATTGCGGCCTTCGGCAAAAGGCGCCCAGGCTTCTGGCTGAATGCCGCGGCTTTGCATCCACGCGGCGGCCTGTAACTGTTGGTGGAACGGATTGACCTCCACCTGATTGACGGCGGGTGCAACTTTGTTGAAGGCCATCAGATCTGCCAGGCGGTCGGGGTGGAAATTGCTGACGCCAATGGCGCGAATTTTCCCCGCGTGATGCAGCTCTTCCATCGCCCGCCATGCACCATGCACATCGCCAAAAGGCTGGTGGATAAGATACAGGTCAACATAGTCCATCTGCAGACGGTTCAGCGAGCGTTCAAACTGCGCTTTCGCCCCTTCATAGCTGGTGCCCTGCAACCACAGTTTGGTGGTGACAAAGAGGGCATCGCGCGCAATACCACTTTGGCGAATGGCATTACCGACCTGCGTTTCGTTTTGATAGGAGGCGGCGGTATCGATCAGACGATAGCCGGTTTCGATGGCGTCAATAACCGCGCGTTCGCACTCCTCTGGCTGGGTCATCTGGTAGACGCCAAAGCCCTGTAAGGGCATCGTCACACCATTGTTGAGAATCACAGAAGTCATTTTTTGCCCCATAGCATGTTATGTCGACGGGCAAAGCTTAACGCAGGGGAGAGGGAGGGATTAGAGGGGGTAATGAGCTAGAGCTTATTAATCTGATTCATAAATAACGCCGCCTTTTCAGGCGGCATCGGTATGAGCCTGTGCGTCGGATTCTCCCACGAGCGGCAGCGTATGGACGTCAGATGCCACTAATTTGTCGCTCTCCAGATCATATGGCCAGACGTGCAGCGTCAGTTCTGGCGAGAAGATAAAGGGTTTTAGCGGGGCGGGGAAATCCCGTGTTTTAGGGTAAATCAGCACCATCTCCCCCCGGCCATCAAGATATTTATGACCGTAGGCCAACATCTGATAGAAATCCTGCTGCGCCAGGTCATATTTGTTGTCGCGAGCCCCGGCATCCAGACGCTTCCACTTGGTATCCAGTAACCATTTCTCTTTGCCGTGCTCCAGCAACAAATCCGGTTTCAGCCTGAACATGCTGTCGCCGTCGTGGGTACAGAGGTATTCGCCCGCTGCCTGAGTACGCAGATGCGCTGTGGCGGGAAGCTGCTGTTTAAGCGTTCGCGCAACATGCTGCTCGAACAGACGTTCCATCGGAAAGAGCAGGCTGATTCCCTTCGACTGCCCCTGAACCGCCATTGGCATATGCTCCCCAAGGATCAGTTCGCACCACGGACGGGCTGATAGTGGGCGAGCAGACGTTCGTTACGCCAGTGGGAAAAATCGAGCCGTACCTGTCGGCTGGGTGGGATCTCTTGCATGATGGCATGCAGCTCATGCGCCAGGCGCCAGTTGTCAGCTTCTCTGGCCTGCTTACACACGTTATCCAGCGCCAGGCGCAGCAGACGGTTTTCCGGCCTGTCCGGCAAAAACAGCGCGTGACGCTGGTGAAAGCGGTGCTCACGCCCCGGCGGCTGGCGCATCTGTCTGGCCATATCCAGTTGACCGCGCAAATAAGGTTGCTCTTCCTCAACCTGCTGGTAGTCAAAGCGCAATCCACGTTTGAGTAAGCGGTCAAGCGCGAGTAAAAACTGGCGCATGATCCACTCGGTGAGCGGAAAGCGAAACAGCTGCAGATCCGCCGCCCCGGTTTCCCGGAACGGCAAATTGAGTGCAGAAGCAATCAGTTTGCACAGCAGCGCCCGGCTGTTTTCCGGCGAGTCTTCCTCGACAAAATGCTTGGGCAGAATTTCAATGTCCGTCCCACACGGGGTATGAATAATACCGACATAGCCGTCCAGCCGGAGCCAGCGGCGGTCTTCCACTTCCACCAGCCTGGCACCTTGCTTACTGAACCCGGCCTGTAATCGGCACAGCCAGTCGAAGGCGCTGGCACCGATTTGCGCGCGATCGAGGCTGTCTGTGATATCCGAGGTGGTCAGGCGCGCGTGCTCGCGAACCGTTATCCACTTTTGTTTCACTCGACCTCCCGGAGAATCAGGCGATAGCTCTCCAGGCACATAAAGGCCGCTTCGTTACGCTGCCAGCGTCTGTCGCTAAGCTCGGCGGCGAGCTCTTTGCCAAACAGTTTTTCCAGTGACTGGCTGCCGGACGGCGGGCAAATAAAGCGTGGCGTGACGTTCTCGGGATGATGACCATTCAGCACCCAGTTAATACGCTGCCAGTCTTCAAAGAAGTACTCCTGCAACAACGGAAGGACCTGGTTTTTGAAGATGGAGGCCAGCGTTGGCAAAGTTGGGGTCGTCTTCAGTGGCATAAAGTACGCGTGACCCAGGCAGTGGTCGCGATCCAGTAAGACTTCAATGCGCTGGTTGATGACGCGCAGCAGATTACCGATGTGAATGTCCCCCTCTTCATGGTGAATGATAACGTCATCCAACAGTTCCGGCTGCGAGGGCATTTCAATGAAGGTGAAGCGGCGGCGCAGGGCAATATCCAGCCCGGATAGCGAACGGTCGGCGGTATTCATGGTGCCGATGATATAAAGATTACCGGGCACGCTAAAACGTTTCTTCGAGTAGGGCAGCGTGACATCCAGCGCTTCGCTTTGCCCCTGGCGTTTCGATGGCTCAATCAGGGTAATGAGTTCACCAAAGATACGGGAAATATTCCCTCGGTTGATTTCATCGATAATCAGAACGTGAGGCGTTGGCACCGCTTTTTGCGGCTCCGTTAAGTCAAATCCGGCATTGTGTAAGGCTTCAAGGAGATCCGAAAGAACTATGCGACGCAGAGGATACATGGTTTGCGGACGTAACATAAAGTCGCCGTTCTGTTTGCGGATATCATAGCGAATACCTTTAAGCAGCCAGTTCACGGGTAGCACATGTTGATAGTCTTCCCGTACACCTTGTGGGATGTTCTCTTGATAGAAATAGGCTCCCGTTACAACGCCCATGGCACAGATTTCTGTTTGACTGGCAAGACAGAGAATGATGTCGCCCTCTTTTGCCGTCTGGCTGAAATAGGTGAGGGAATTGCGATCGTTTGGGCCCAATTCGAGTTCTTCGGCATTCAAATTTGCCGTGCGCAGGTCACCAACGTAGCCCCAACCGATGCGTGCTTCGTTGTAGCGAAAACAGTAATCGCGGGTAAAACCGCTGGAGTGCACTTCCTCTATGGATAATTTCCAGACCTGTGGCGCTTCATCAATGCCCAGTTTGATTTCCGTTGAGCGATCGCGTCGGGCCTGAATGCACGCTTTTTTGAAGATGCCGTCTTCTATGCGGTACTGAAGCTGGCTTTCTTCATCTACGTTACCTTCATCAATGTCTGCGCGGATACCTTCGACAAAATCTTCGTAGCTAAAGCTTTGGTGGAAGGTGACAAAATCAATGCTTCCTTCATTTGCCAGTTCATCAAAACGTTTTTTTAGCCGCTCACGATTGTCGCGGTGGGCGTCAAGAAAAGCGGGATCGAGGATCGCCAGAGTGTGGTTCACCGTGCTCCAGGTTTTACCGGTTCCCGGCGGGCCATAGAGAATCTGGTTTAATGCCGCAGGGGGTTGGTCGATAGCGGTCTCGCTCTCATCATCGGCAATATTATCCAGGCTTTGCGGGCGGTTATCACTCGTGTCCGTTTCACTTTCTTTCCACAGATCCAGACCGTATTGAATCAGCGGTTTGTTACCGCGCTCTGCAAGCAGCCTGCGGTAGGCTTCGGCGTGCGTGAGGTTTTTATTCACCGGCAGCAAGGTCTGGAGTGCCTGCAGTTTATAAATTGCCAACATACACGGATGATCATGATTTTGATACAGAAATGCGAGTTTCCACTTTAAGGCAACTTCAAAGTCCAGATTTTCGATGGTTTCCGTGTCGCCAGCCTGAGCCGCCCGCGCGATGGTCAGGATGTGGGCTTTGATGGTCGCGAAGGCTTCTGCAGCGGTATTTCCGTACTTATTTTTCCATGAGTAGCGGTCATCAGATGAGATAAAGCCGCGCTCACCTTTGGCCTCCGCTTTTCGCTCGTAAATGCCAAATTTGGAAGCATCGCCGCCTTTAATGGAACCCAGAAAACGACCGCCACCAAACTCCAGCCAGTACGCCAGCGTATTTTTATCACCAATGCAAATGTATTGCTCCAGCGTCAGATTTTGCAGTGCGGAAAAGGGCCAACTGCTGTGAAAACTCGTCAGTATTTGTTCTCGTTGTTCTGCCGTTACGGTCATTGCACACTCCGTCCAATGGGTAGTCAAAAATTTCATACTGTTGAGCCATTATGCACAGGCCCCTGACAGGCTGTGTCATTCTATTTTTAGAGTGAATGTTTTATCCCGTGCCGCGCGGGCTTGAGGAGGGCAATTTTGTGAGCGGGCGCGTTTCAGCTTTATCCGCATTGCTATCGTTACAGTGAATTAGTAAAACGTTAACATTTGTTGTATCAATGGTAGATAATTCAGGTATCGCGAAAGCGTGTAGTCAGGCGTCAACACCACTTTGCCCTTGCTGTCCGGGCGGTTTTGGGACATGCGGATAACACTCATGAATGATAAAGAAAAGTCGTTGCCCCTCCATGATGTTGATGTGCAGCATCTGTATGATTTATTGAATCAAAATTCGGATTGGGTGTGGGAAGTCGATGCGCAAGGGCGTTATACCTGGGCGTCCGATGTTGTGACCAGTTTGCTGGGTTATCCGCCGAGCGAGGTGATTGGCAAAACGCCGTTTGATTTTATGCCGCCCGGCGAGGCCGAACGCGTGGGTCGCGCCTTTATGGAAATTGTGCAGGAGAAAAGGGCGTTTTCAGGACTGGTGAACCGTAACCAGCGCGCAGATGGCCGCATTGTGGTGCTCGAAACCAGCGGTGTTCCCCTGTTTGACGAAAACGGCGAGTTGCGTGGTTACCGGGGTGTGGACCGCAATATCTCAACCCTTGGCGAACGGGTATTGCAACTGGAGACCATCTACGATACCACGCCTGTCGCGCTGTGTATGATTGACCGTCATGGTCGGCTGGTGATGTCGAATAAAGCGATGAATCATCTGCTGCACAATGACGGGCATGAACTCGCGGAGAGCTACCTTTCCCAGCATATGCCGGAGTTCTGGCATCTCTTCGAGGAAGATTTCGCGCTGGCGGACATAGGTGAGACGATCCCCCGGCGTGAAATGATCTGGCATGACCGCTGTTATGACGCGCAGTCTATCGCTGTATCCGATGCGAGCAGCAACGTGGTGGGGCTATCGATCACCTGGGTGGATATCACCGCGCGCCGTCAGGCGGAACAAAAGCTGGCGGGGGCAAACCAGGTATTGCAGCGGCATGCTCAGCACGATCATCTGACCGGCCTGTTTAACCGCCGTTATATGGACGAATGTCTGCTGACGGAAGTCACGCGTTCCTGTCACGGCCATTTCCCGCTCTCTATTTGTCTGGTCGATATCGATTTTTTCAAACTGTATAACGACAGCCAGGGACATCAGGCGGGAGACGAGTGTCTGCAAATCGTGGCGAAGGCGCTGGTCACTACCCTAGTGCACCCGGACGATAACGTCAGCCGCTACGGTGGCGAAGAGTTTCTGGTGATATTGCCGGACACCAATAAGTCGTCCGCATTGTCCATCGCAGAGCGTCTGCGTGAGCAGATCAACGCGCTGAAATTGCCGCATGCCGCCAGCCCGATGGGCTATTTAACGATAAGCATCGGTGTGGCGACGCTGGACTGCGAGAGCATGCGCACGGAGGATAAACCCCAGCATATGATTGCCAGCGCGCTTATTGGTAAGGCAGATACTGCACTGTATGCGGCGAAAAAACAGGGGCGTAATCGGGTGATTGTCGCGGGCGCAAAAAACGATTAATACCGTTCTTGTCGGCTGATAAAAAAATACCCCTTCTGAAGATAAATCCTTGTCTTCAGAAGGGGAGACCACATGGCCATTCGTTACAAAAGCCTATTCAAAATAATTAGCTAACTAGATAGTGTCGTCACAAGATTTTAGCCCAGAGAGCGATGCATCTGATCTGGACGGCAGCGAGAAATGAGGCC
>NZ_CBFFRL010000087.1:0-19258 GCF_965644215.1 Phytobacter sp. V69 | reverse complement strand
TTCAGGCAACCGTCTGTGGTGTTTGCAGAGCTAAGATTGGCGGCTTAGCGTTGCACTTCGGAGTTGAATCCGCCGCTCATGATCGTCAGCATGCTTCCTGCATGAAGAAGTCGGTGGTAGAGATGCGCAACCGCCCACGGGAATGGATGCATAATTCCCGGGGGCGATAAATGAAACGCCAGCAGACAGCGGATGAAGATCATGCCAGCCGGCAGGCATCCGCTTCCCAGCGATAACCTACGCCATAGACGGCGCGGATGAAGGATTGCTCTTCATCCAGCGACTCCAGCTTACGGCGCAGGTTTTTGATATGACTGTCAATCGTGCGGTCGGTCACCACGCGGTAGTCGTCATACAGGTTATTGAGCAGCTGTTCGCGTGAAAACACTTTCCCCGGTTCGCTGGAGAGGGTTTTCAGCAGACGAAATTCCGCCGGGGTTAAATCCAGCAGCTTGTTGCGCCAGCTTGCCTGGAAGCGACCTTCATCGACGATGAGCGGGCTTTCCGCATCCAGTGCCTGCAGTTCACGCTGCGGTTTACAGCGGCGCAGGATGGTTTTCACCCTCGCCACCACTTCACGCGGGCTGTAGGGTTTGCAGATATAGTCGTCAGCGCCGATTTCCAGTCCCAGCAGGCGATCAATCTCTTCGATTTTCGCCGTCACCATAATGACGGGAATATTGGAAAAGCGACGGATTTCACGGCACAGCGTCAGCCCGTCAGTACCAGGGAGCATCAGATCCAACAGGATCATGTCAGGCGGCGTCTGGCGCACATACGACATAACCTGATCGCCATGGTTGATTAGCGTTGGCGCGTAGCTTGCCGCACGCAGGTAATCCACCAGCAGCTGGCCCAGCTTCGGCTCGTCTTCCACGATTAAAATGCGTGGGGTGTTTTCATCAATGGGTAATTCAGTCATACGTTTCTCGCTATGTCCCGTTCCAGCGGTAATTCAACTTTAATGCTAACCCCACCAAAAGGCGAATGCCCGGCGCGAACCTTGCCGCCATGGGCTTCGACAATGTTCAGGCAGATTGCCAGACCTAAGCCGGAGCCGCCGCTGGCGCGATTGCGCGAACCTTCGGTGCGATAAAAGCGTTCGAATAGTTTTCCTAACTGCAGATCGCTGACCCCTGGCGCGCTGTCGGCAAAATCGAGGATCAGCTTGTTGCCCTCCGGCGTGGCAGAAATATGCATGCCGCCGTCGCTATCGGTGTAGCGCAGGCTGTTTTCCAGCAGGTTGTTGAAGAGTTGCATCAGGCGATCCGGGTCACCAAAGACCACGGCGCGATCCGGCAACTTCATGTCGATGGTCAGGTTGCGGCTGGCGTAACGTTCACGAAACGCTCCGGCGGCCACTTCCAGTAAGGAGACCACATCCACCGGTCGTTTCTGGTAAGCCAGCGCGCCTTCATCCGACATGGACAACTGGTGCAAATCGTCCACCAGCTTGGTTAACGTGCCGACTTCTGCCTGCAATGAGGCCACCGATTCCGGCGTAAACTGCCGAACCCCATCCTGAATGGCTTCCAGTTCGCCACGCAGCACCGCCAGCGGCGTACGTAACTCGTGGGAGATATCCGCCATAAAGTCACGGCGCATCTGCTGGTTTTTCTCCAGCGTACTGGCGAGCTGGTTAAAATCCTGCGCCAGCTTGCCGATTTCATCCTGGCTGCCGGGGTTAACGCGGGTGGAAAAATCCCCCGCTGCCAGCTTGTGCGTCCCATCGACCAGTCGCTTAACCGGCGCGAGCAGGCCGCGGGCCAGCGGGAAGGTTGCCAGTGCTGCCAGCAGGGTAGAGAGGGCGACAATCAGCCAGCTTGTGCGCCGCTGCTGGCGGTCAAAGTTAATATCGGTATTGCGCGTTAAGCGCTCCACCGGCGAGGCAATCACCCAGCCGACGGCCTGGCCGTTCACCGTAATCGCCCGACGGGTGCCGTCCGGTGGCACCGGGCCGCGCGGGCCAACCAGCACATCTGCGGCGGCATCCGTCACCCAAAACTGTGTGCGCCAGCCGTGTGGCGGCATGCCGTTGCCCGGCTCAGGCGGTGGGCCCGGTGGCCCCGGCGGTGGCTCATGATCGCGCTCGTCGTCATGGTCAGGTCCGGGCCCTGGGCCGCCAGGACCTTCGTCACGGTCATTATCGTTACGCTCATTGTCACGCTCGAAGGAGCGCAGGATCTGGAAGATAAAGCGGTCATTGTTGCGTAAAAAACCCCAGTCCCCGTGTTGGGCGTACTGTTCGCTCAGTGCGTCGCTCAGCAGTTGCAGGCGCTGTTCGTTGCCGCGTTTAATGTAGTCGATAAACCCGCGTTCAAAGCTAACGCGCACCGCCCAGTGCATGCTGATAAGCAGCACGATACAGGTGGCGAAGATAGCCAGAAAGAGCTTCGCGGTGATACCGGGTCGCCAGATTTTCATGATTGACTCCTGTTGCGCCGGGAAATGACCACGTTCTGACTGACATCATTCGGGACTCGGGCAAAGATAAAAGCAGGCAGGGCAATAATGAATGCCATGCACAGGTAGGTGTAAAGGAAGACCTGGTGCGCAACGCCGCTGTCGGTGGATAGCTGGTGCTGGCCAAACAGTCCCAGCAGCAAACCCGCGACAGTCACGCCGATACTCATCGATAGCTGCATGATCATCGACAGCAGGCTGTTACCGCCGCTTGCCAGCTCATCGGGCAGGTCTTTTAACGTCAGGGTGTTCATGGATGAAAAACGCATGGAGTTAATCATCCCCTGGGCGAACAGCACAAAGGGCAGCAGATAGTACCAGCCCGCCAGCGCGATCCCCATAAACAGCAGACTTATGCAGGCAAGACCGAGCGTCGAACAGACCAGCGCATGACGATAGCCAAAGCGGTTAACCACCTGGACCACAATCCGCTTCATGCCCATGCTGCCGATAACCATCGGAATCATCATCAGCCCGGCGTGGAACGGCGAAAAACCGAGGCCAATCTGCAAAAAAACCGGCGTCATAAAGGGCAGCATTCCGCTCCCCACGCGACCGGCGAAACTGCCAAACAGGCCAAGGGAGAAGGACGGCGTACGGAGCAGGCGCAGGTTAAACAGCGCTCCGGCGTTGCCTTTGGCGTGCAGCAGATAAAGCACAATCGCCAGTACGCCGCCCGCCACCAGCAGGCCGAGTAGCTGCGGTGAAATCCCCAGCCCTTTTTGCCCGTCGAGCGCCAGCGTGAGCGTCGCCATGCCCGCGGCCAGCAGCACAAAGCCGAAGATATCAAAACGGCGGGTTTGTAGGGTGTAGTTCGGCATGAGCCACAGGGTCGCTATCGCCCCTATGATGCCGACCGGCAGGTTAATCAGGAAAATCCAGTGCCACGACGCGTACTCTACCAGAATTCCGCCCAGCGCCGGACCAAGCAGCGGCCCCACCTGGCCGGGCAGGGTCACGAAGGTCATCGCTGCCATATACTGATCGCGGGGGACTATTTTCATTACCGTTAGCCTGCCCACGGGCACCATCATCGCGCCGCCAACGCCTTGCAACACGCGGGCCATCACCAGCTCATTGAGGGTGTTGGCCTGGGCGCAAAACAGCGAGCCCAGGGTAAAGAGAATGATGGCGGTAAAAAAGATATTGCGCACGCCGACGCGGTCCGCCAGCCAGCCGCTGGCCGGCAGCATAACCGCGACGGTCAGGACGTAGGAGACCACCACCATATGCATATGCAGTGGGCTTTCTCCCAGACTTCGTGCCATGGAGGGCAGGGCGGTGTTGACAATGGTAGTGTCGAGCGACTGCATAAAGAAGCCGAATGCCACGATCCACAATTGCCAACGCACATTTTTGGGTAGTTCTGTCACTCTCTTAGTGGCTCTCTGCTTTTACGGGCAAATCGGAGTCGCAGGCGGTCAAAGAACAGGTACACCACCGGAGTGGTATACAGCGTCAGTAACTGACTCATGACCAGACCGCCAACAATGGTTATCCCCAGCGGCTGGCGCAGTTCGGAACCGTCGCCACCCGAAATCACCAGCGGAAGTGCGCCAAACAGTGCCGCCAGCGTGGTCATCATTATGGGCCTGAAACGCAGCAGACAGGCCTGGAAAATGGCCTCTTCCGCGCTCAGATTACCCTTCCGTTGGGCTTCAAGAGCAAAATCCACCATCATGATGGCATTCTTTTTCACTATGCCTATCAACAACATAATACCAATTAATGCAATCAGACTGAATGGCGCGCCAAACAGCTCCAGCGCCAGCAGCGCCCCGACGCCCGCAGAGGGCAGGGTGGAGAGGATCGTCAGCGGGTGCACGTAGCTTTCATAGAGGATCCCCAGCACGATATAGACCGTCGCGATCGCCGCGATAATCAGGATCACCTGCGAGTTCATGGTTTGCTGGAACACCTGCGCGGTACCGGCGAAACTGCCGCGTACCGTCGACGGCACGCCCAGTTGGGTCATGGTGCGGTTAATCGCATCAGTCGCTTCGGACAGCGACATCCCCGTTGGCAGGTTGAACGAGATGGTGGATGCCGCCGACAGCCCCTGATGGTTGACCGACAGCGGGGCGTTAGCCGGTTGCCAATGGGCAAAATACGATAGCGGGATCGGTTTATCTTCGCTATTAATCACAAACATCTTATCCAGCGCGCTGATGTCCTGGGTATAGCGTCGGTCGACTTCCATCACCACTTTGTACTGGTTAAGCGGCTGGTAGATGGTGGAAATCTGCCGCTGACCGAAGGCGTTATTCAGCAGGCTGTTGGCTTCTTCGACACTTATCCCCAGACGCGACATGCTTTCGCGATCGTACGTCAGGTTCATTTCCGCGCCGTTGTCCTGCTGGTCGGAGTTAACGTCCGCCAGCTCCGGCAGGGAGGCGAGGGCTTTACGAATCTTCGGCTCCCACTCGCGCAGGGCGCTCAGGTCGTCGGAAAGCAGCGTGTACTGGTAGCTGGCGTTGGCCTGACGTCCCCCGACGCGGATATCCTGGACTGCCACCAAAAACAGGCTGGCGCCGGGCTCTTTTGCCAGTTTCGTTCTCAGGCGGTCAATCACCTGTTGGGCGGTTTCATTGCGCACATTGCGCGCCTTAAGGGTAATAAACATCATGCCGCTGTTAACCCGCGAACCGCCGGTAAAACCGGTGACGTTATCCACGGCGGGATCGTCGCGGATAATCTTCATAAAGTCCTGCAGCTTGATGCGCATCGCCTGGAACGAGATGCTCTGATCCGCCTGAATGCCGCCCATCAGCACGCCGGTGTCCTGCTCCGGGAAGAAGGTTTTCGGGATGCTGATGTACATCCAGATATTCAGCGCAATGGTGGCTACCAGCACCAGCCCGACCAGGCGCGCATGGTTTAACACCCATTTCAGCGATTTGGCATACGCACGCTGCAACCCGACAAGCAAGCGACCGATGCCTTTGTTGCGCGTGGCGGCAGTGGATTTGCGGCTATGCAGCAACAGGCCGCACATCATCGGCGTCAGGGTAAGCGAAATCGCCAGCGAAATGCCGATGGCTACCGACAGCGTGACGGCAAATTCGCGCAGCAGTCGCCCCGGCAGCCCTTCCATCAGCAGCAGCGGCAGAAACACTGCCACCAGCGACAGGCTCATGGACAGCACCGTAAAGCCCACTTCCCGCGTCCCCTGCAATGCCGCCTGCAGCGGCTTCATTCCTGCTTCCAGGTGGCGGGAAATGTTCTCCAGTACCACGATGGCATCATCGACCACGAAACCGGTGGCGATGGTTAACGCCATCAGCGAGAGGTTGTTGAGGCTAAACCCGCACAGGTACATGGCGGCGAAGGTGCCAATCAGCGACACCGGAACCGCCACGGCGGGGATCAGCGTCGCCCGGCCCGAACGCAGGAACAGGAAGACCACGAGGATAACCAGCGCGACCGAGATAACCAGCGTCTGCTCAACTTCCTCCAGTGAGGCGCGGATAGTCGGTGAACGGTCCTGGGCTATTTGCAGGTCTATCGCCGCCGGAATGGTCTTTTGCAGTTCTGGCAGGCGGGCGCGGATGCTGTCAACCGTCTGGATGATGTTGGCTTCCGGCAGTTTGCGGATCATCAGCAAAATGGCCGGCTTGGCGTTGGTCATCCCGGCGTTGCGTATGTCCTGAACGGAGTCGGTCACCGACGCGACGTCGCTCAGACGAACGGCGGCACCGTTGTTGTAGTGAATGATCAGCGGCTGGTAGGCAGCGGCGGTTTTCAGCGCGTCATTGGTTTGCACCTGCCAGCGATGAGTACCATCTTCAATCGCCCCTTGTGGGCGGCGAACGTTGGCCTCGCTAATGGCGGTGCGCACGGCATCGAGTGAGACGCCCTGGTTAAACAGCGCCTGCGGGTTTAAGCCAACGCGCACGGCGGGCAGCGAACTGCCGCCGATATCCACATCCCCGACGCCGTCGATTTGTGCGATGGTCTGCGCCAGTTGCGTCGAGGCAAAGTCATACAGCTCACCCTGCGAATAGGTATCGGAGGTCAGCGTCAGGATCATAATCGGTGCGTCCGACGGGTTCGCTTTGCGATAGGTCGGACGGCTCGGCATACCGCTTGGCAACAGACTTTGCGCGGCGTTCAGCGCGGCCTGCACATCGCGCGCCGCGCCGTTGATATCACGGTTAAAGTTGAATTCCAGGATGATACGCGTACTGCCAAGCGAGCTGGAGGAGGTCATTTCGTTGACCCCGGCAATGCGCCCGAGTGAGCGCTCCAGCGGCGTGGCAACCGATGAAGCCATGGTTTCCGGCGACGCCCCAGGCAGCGAGGCGCTGATCATAATGACCGGGAAATCAACCTGCGGCAGCGGGGCCACCGGCAATAGCCGGAAGCCCAGAATGCCGTAGAGCGTAATGGCGATGGCGATCAGAGTCGTCGCCACCGGGCGGTAAATGAAGAGGGCGAAAAACTTCACTTACGCCTCCTCTTCATGACGCGGGAAGCGGCTGCGCAGATACAGCGCCAGTCGGTCAAAGAGCAGATAGATAACCGGGGTGGTGAACAGCGTCAGCACCTGGCTTACCATCAGACCGCCGACCATGCCAATCCCCAGCGGACGGCGAAGCTCGGCCCCGACGCCGGTACTGAGCATCAGCGGTAGCGCGCCCAGCAGTGCTGCCAGGGTGGTCATCAGGATCGGGCGAAAACGCAGCAGGCAGGCCTGGAAAATAGCATCACGCGGCGACATGCCCTCTTCACGCTCGGCGGCGAGGGCGAAGTCGATCATCATGATGGCGTTTTTCTTCACGATCCCGATAAGCAGGATGATGCCGATGATGGCGATAACGTCCAGCTCACTGCCGGAAATCAGCAGTGCCAGCAGTGCACCAACCCCCGCCGTGGGCAGCGTAGACAGAATGGTGACCGGGTGAATGAAGCTCTCATACAGCACGCCCAGCACGATATACATCGCCACCACGGCGGCAACCACCAGCCAGATAGTACTGCCGAGTGCTGCCTGGAAGGCCAGCGTGCTGCCCTGGAATTGCGTGGTGATGCTGGTTGGCAGGTTCAGCGTTTTCTCGCTGTCGATAATCGACTGCACCGCTTCACCCAGCGAGTGACCGTCCGCCACGTTGAAAGAGATGGTGGTGGAGGGGAACTGATCCAGGTGGTTGATCGACAGCGGAGCGAAACGCTGCTCGACTTTGGCAATCGAATTCAGCGGCACGGTACCACCGCTGGTGCTGGCAAGACGGATATTATCCAGCGCGGCCAGTCCCGGCGTTTGCGTGGTGTTGTGTTCCAGCACCACGCGATACTGATTCGCCTGGGTATAGATGGTGGAAATCAGACGCTGGCCAAAGGCGTTGTACAGGGCGTTGTCCACATCGGTCATGCTGATACCAAGACGGCTGGCGCTGTCCCTGTCCACATTCACATACGCCACCAGCCCCTGATCCTGCCAGTCACTGCTGACATCTGAAAGCTGCGGCAGGGCCTGCAGTTTGTCCATCAACTGCGGTACCCATTCGCTCAGGGCTGTCAGGGAATTTGCCTGCAACGTAAACTGATACTGCGTGCGGCTAACGGTGGTATCGATGGTCAGATCCTGCGTCGGTTGCAGATAGAGCGCTGCACCCGGAATTTTTGCGACCGACTGCTGTAAACGCTCAATGACCACCGGCACGCGATCGTCACGTTCGCTGAGCGGCTTAAGGTTTATCTGCAGTCGCGCACTGTTGAGCGCCGGGTTGGTGCCGTCCACGCCGACAAAGGTTGTCAGGCTTTGTACCGCCGGGTCTTTGAGTACGATGTCGGACACCTGGCGCTGGCGCTCTGCCATGCTGGCAAACGACGCCGACTGCGGTGCCTGCAACGTGCCCTGGATGATGCCGTTATCCTGCACCGGGAAGAAGCCTTTCGGGATCACAATCCACAGCAACACCGACAGCAGCAGGGTGGTGATGGCAACGCTCAGGGTCAGCCACGGGTGATTGAGCACTTTGGCAAGCAGCCGACCGTACGCGGCAATCACGCGTTCGAAAAAACGCTCTGAGGCGCGGGAGAACCGGTTCTGTTTACGCAGCGATTCCGCGCTCAACATGCGGGCGCACATCATCGGTGTCAGGGTTAGCGAGACAATGGCCGAGATTAAAATCGCCACCGCCAGGGTGACGGCAAACTCGCGGAACAGCCGCCCGACGATATCACCCATAAACAGCAGCGGGATCAGTACGGCAATCAGCGAGAAGGTCAGGGAGATGATGGTAAAGCCGATCTCACCGGCCCCTTTCAGCGCGGCGGCCAGCGGTTTCTCGCCTTTTTCGATATAGCGCGAGATGTTCTCAATGACCACGATGGCGTCATCGACCACGAACCCGGTGGCGATAGTGAGCGCCATCAGCGTCAGGTTATTGATGGAGAAATCGAGGAACACCATCACCGCAAATGTCCCCACCAGCGACAGCGGTACGGCGACGCCCGGAATGATGGTCGCCGGGATATTACGCAGGAACAGATAGATGATCATCACCACCAGCGCAATAGCCAGCATCAGTTCGTACTGAGTGTCGGAGACTGACGCGCGGATGTTGGTGGTACGGTCCGACAGGACTTTCACCTCAACCGATTTTGGCAGGCTGTCGGTTAACTGCGGCAGCATCGCGCGGATACTGTCGGCGGTATCGATAATGTTCGCGCCCGGCTGACGCTGGACGTTCATCACAATCGCCTGTTGCTTGTTCGCCCATGCGCCAAGCCAGCTGTTTTCCGCCCCTTGTTCTACCGTCGCAATATCGCCCAGGCGAATGGGTGCGCCGTTCTGATAGGCGACAATTAGTCGACGGTATTCCTCGGCGGATTGCATCTGGTCGTTGGCGGAGAGAGTGACGGCGCGGGTCGGGCCGTCCAGGCTCCCTTTGGCGGAGTTCACGTTCGCGTTGCTAATGGCGGTGCGGATGGTTTCGCTGGTCAGCCCGAGAGACGCCACCGCCTGTGCATTGAGTTTGACGCGTACGGCAGGGCGCTGGCCCCCGGCAAGGGTCACCAGACCGACGCCCGAGACCTGGGAGATTTTCTGCGCCACGCGGGTTTCGACCATATCTTCCACCTGCGTCATCGGCATGGCGGAGGAGGTCACCGCTAGGGTCATGATCGGCGGATCGGCTGGGTTAACTTTGCTGTAAACCGGCGGGTTAGGCAGGTCGGAGGGCAGCAGGCTATTGGCGGCGTTCATGGCCGCCTGCACTTCCTGCTCGGCGACATCCAGCGGCAGCGTCAACTGGAACTGCAATGTCACCACCGATGCGCCACCAGAGCTTTCCGATGACATCTGCTTGAGGCCCGACATCTGGCCAAACTGGCGCTCCAGTGGGGCGGTAATGGCGGATGTCACCACATCCGGGCTGGCGCCAGGATAGAGCGTTACAACCTGAATGGTGGGGTAGTCCACTTCCGGCAGCGCTGAGACGGGCAGGAAGCGGTAGCCGATGATCCCGGCGAGCAAAATCGCCACCATTAAAAGGGTGGTGGCGACAGGACGCATAATGAACAGGCGTGAAGGGCCGCCGGTTCTGCCTGGCGGAAGCAACTGCATCAGGACTGCGCTCCTTTCGACGGACGTTCACGTTTGGCAGGCATCTGGTCAGCGTTTTTGGCATCGACCACTTCGACTGTTGCCCCTTCGGTCAGGCGATCGATCCCGTCAGTCACTACGCGGTCACCGGCGGAAAGCCCGGCGGCAATCACCACTTTCAGGCTGTCCTGAATACCCGGCGTTACCGTGTGTTTGCTGACCTGGTTTTTATCGTTCAATACCCAGACGAAGTTGCCTTCGTTACCCATTTGCAGGGCGGCAGTCGGGATAACAACCGCGTTTTGCTGCGTGGAGACCAGCATGCGCGCATTGACAAACTGGTTCGGGAACAGAGTGTCGTCCTGATTATCAAAGCGCGCTTTTAGCTTGATGGTCCCGGTGGTGGAATCAATCTGGTTATCGAGGCTGAGCAGCGTACCGGCGGTCAGTTTCTGTTTGTTGGTACGATCCCAGGCTTCGACGCTCAGCGTCTGTCCGGCTTTTTGCGCTTTGATAACGGTGGCGATGTCGTTTTCTGGCAAGGTGAACACCAGGTCAATCGGGTGCGTCTGGGTCAACACCACAATGCCGGTGGTATCGCTGCTGGAGATTTGGTTGCCAATATCCACCTGTTTAAGGCCGACGCGCCCGTCGATAGGGGCCACGATACGGCTCCAGTCGAGCTGGAGTTGCGCACTGGCGACAGAAGCTTCATCGGCTTTGATGGTGCCCTGTGTTTCGCTGACCAGTGCCTGTTGGGTATCCAGATCCTGACGAGACACGAGGCTGGTTTTCACCAGTTGCTGGTAGCGGGCGAGATCGCGCTGGGCGTTGGCAAGGGTCGCTTTATCTTTCGCTAACTGTCCCTGCGCCTGTGCCAGGGTGACTTTGAATTCGCTGGGATCGATTTCTGCCAGCAGGTCACCGGCTTTCACCTGCTGACCTTCTTTAAAATGAATGGCCTGCAGTTGCCCGGAGACGCGGCTGCGTACCGTAACCGTGTTGGCGGCCGTAACCGTACCCAACCCGGTAAGATACTGCGGCACCGCTTCCTGGGTTGCCGTTGCCGCCTGCACCGGCGGCAGCGCCCCGCCGCGCATACCGTGACGTCCACCACCGCCTGGACTACCCGCACCCGGGCGCTGTGATTGCCCGTTTGTTGCGCCAGCCGCAGGCGTCGTTTCCTTATGGCTGAACCCGTACCAGACAGCAGCAATACCTGCAATCACTACTAATGCCGCTATCACCAGCCGGGAAGACTTTCTGCCTTTCATCGTAATTCGTATCTCATCCAGAAACATTGCCTGAAATAATACTAGTTTAGTGAGCGCAGTCGTCAGAAAAATGGAGATAATATGAAGTACTGTCTGGAAACGTCTGAGTGTTACATTGATTTGCGTTAGGGGGTGTAAGGCGTGAAAAAAACCAGGAGAGATTGCCTGGCCGGGAGAGTGTCTGAACGTCGCATTGCTGACAATGTTGTGCCGCTACTGGTAGGTAGTAGTGTATTCCAGCCTGCCGTTGGCTTTGCCACCCGTAATGGTGCTTTCGGTCTGAATATACCGGGCATACAAGGGGATGGTGATGGCGGTAACGCTCCCGTCCTGCATTCCTGTGCGTGACATTCGTTGTCTCCCTCTTATTGCCCGAAGTCAGCAAGTGTAGGGCGCAGGTATCGCCAGAAAAATACATTATTTCCAGTGACTGGAACGCATCTGTGGTTATCGCAATTGTTAAAAAATAATCAATAAATAATGTAATTAACGGTGTTAATTCTGAGTCTCTGCCCGAACGCGTCACGGTGACGCCCGCATTAAACAGCGCTATTTATGCGGGCATCTGGTTACAACCCTTAACGAAATACCACCTGCGCCCAACGGGCAAGCCCTGCGGTAACCGAGCCGAAGTCATCGCCACCGGCAATCGGAATCCCCGGCAGCGCCTGGGCCAGAGCTTTCTTAATGATCGGTGAACGCGCGCTCCCCCCGGTGAGGTAAATCACTTCCGGCGTGGTGTCGCTGTTTTCCAGCGCCAGTTGCACCTGTTCCAGAATGCGCTGCAACGGCTGGTTCAGCGCCGCTTCCAACCCGACCTGATCGATAGCGGTTGCCAGTTCTGTGCTGATAAACGGCAGCTGTGCCTGAGTTTGTACCTGCTCGGACAGGGCGATTTTGCTCTCTTCTGCGCTGCGCACCAGGCGGTAGCTCAAACGCTGCTTCCACACTTTGTGCAGCAGGGCAACTTTGTCTGCATCGCGGGCATCGCGCAACAGATCGTTGAGCAAACGACCGTTTGCCGCGCTGTAGAAATCGGTCTGCGCCGGAACGTCGTTAATCGCGACAGCGTTCCACCACGGCAGAATCGGCAGGGCGATACCTTTCTCGGTTTGCCCACCCATGCCGAGCAGCGGCATCAGGTTTTTAAACGCCAGTGCGATGTCTAAATCGTTACCGCCCACGCGGCAGCCACTGTGCCCCAGCAGGCTGGTTTCACGGTCCTGACGGTTATGCCACTGTGGACCCATCAGGAGCAATGAACAGTCGGTTGTCCCACCGCCGATATCCACCACCAGCACGCGTTTTTCATCTTTGAGTGTGGCTTCAAAATCCAGCCCGGCAGCCACCGGCTCATACTGGAATACCACATCGCGAAAACCGGCGCGTTTTGCCGCACGCTCAAGAATGCCCTGCGCCTGGGCGTTGGCTTCATCGCCACCCAGCCCCTGGAAGTTAATCGGCCGGCCAATAACCGCCTGGTCGATAGCCTGCGGCAGCTGCGATTCCGCCTGTTGGCGAATGTGTAGCATCATGGCGCAGACCAGATCTTCGAACAGGGCGATTTGCTGCGGTTTCAGCCCACTTGCACCCAGGAAGGATTTCGGTGATTTAACGAAGTAAACCTCTTCCGGGTCTTCCACATAGTGGCGCAGTGAGTTCAGGCCGAACTGTACGCTTGCCGCCTGGACATCGATATCTTCTTCGCGGTTGTAGCTGACCGCACGACGCAGCAGCGCCTGGGTTTCGCTACCCGTTGCCGGGACATTATGGTGACGATAGAGCCATTCGCTGACCGCTTCACGCGTTGGCGCGCAGAGCATTGACGGCAGCAGGGTGCTGTCGTTTTCCATTTTTAAAAGTCGCGGAGTCTCTTCCTGCATAACGGCGACCGAGCAGTTGGCGGTACCGTAATCAAAACCTACAAACACGTGTTTATCCCCATGCCAGTGAAGAAGGGGGGCGACTTTAGCCGAATGCGCGCAGCAGGACAACCGGAATATCAAAGCAAAGCGCAAAATCATGAATACGTATATGCTCTTAGCCATTAATGACAGGAGCTAGTATGTACAGACTGCGCTGGCAGCCGCCCTATGACTGGGCATGGATTCTGGGTTTTTTACGCGCGCGTGCGATTTCTGGCGTGGAAGTGATCACAGAGACGACGTATACCCGCTCGTTTGCCCTTGGTGAGCATCGCGGCATTATCACCGCCGAGCCGGACGAAGCCTCCTCGACCCTTAAGGTGACGCTGAGCGACGGCCTGCTGCCGGTGGCTGATGCCTGCTTACTGCGGCTGAATCAGCTCTTTGACCTCGACTGTGCGCCACAGGCCATTACCGACGCGCTGGGAGATGTGGGGGAAGCGCGGCCCGGTTTGCGCCTTCCGGGCTGCATGGACCCGTTTGAGCAGGCGATCCGCGCGATTCTGGGCCAACTGGTAAGCGTGGCGATGGCCGCGAAGCTCACCTCCCGGGTGGCGGCCCTGTGCGGCGAGAAGCTGGGTGATGAATTCGTTCTGTTTCCGCGGCCGGCTCAACTGGCGCAGGAAGACCCGCTGGCGCTCAAAGCACTAGGGATGCCGGTAAAGCGTGCCGAATCGCTGATTTTTCTTGCCCAATCGGTGCTGGATGGCACTTTTCCCCTGACGATGCCGGATGATGTCGAGAAGGGGATGAAAACATTACAAACCTTTCCGGGTATCGGGCGCTGGACGGCGAACTATTTCGCCCTGCGCGGCTGGCAGGCAAAAGATGTCTTCCTGCCCGATGATTATTTGATCAAACAGCGTTTCGCCGGGATGACGCCCGCGCAGATTCGCCGCTATGCTGAGCGCTGGCAGCCGTGGCGTTCCTACGCGCTGTTGCATATCTGGTATACCAATGGCTGGCAGCCACTGCGTGATCAATAACCCCTCTGTCGTGGGCAGATAAATGAAGAAAAAAATAACCGCCAGGGATCTGGACCGTTTCGACCAGGCCATTCTGACGATGTTGCAGAGTAATAATCAGCAGCCGCAGTCGGCGATTGCCGAGAAAGTGGGGCTGTCTACGCCGTCAGTGCAGCGGCGCATCAGCCGCCTTGAAGAGCGCGGCGTGATTGAAAAGAACATTGCGGTGGTTGATCCTGCCGCCGTGGGCAACCCGGTGACCGCGGTGATTGAATCGCGGCTGGTGGAAGACCGCAGCGTGGTGATGGACCGGGCTAAACGCTATTACCGCGATGTTGAAGAGATCCAGCAGTGCTATTTCGTCAACGGCGGTGTGTCATTCATCATCATTATGATTGCCCGGGATATTCCCCACTTTGAACAGCTGGTGCGTAAGCATTTTGCTGATAATCAGGACATCCTGACCTACCGCACGCTGATTGTGCTCGACCGCGTCAAAGTGGGGCTTAATCTGCCCCTGTTTCTGCCCGACGACGAATAACGGTTATGCGGCGGCGGTACGCGCGCGGGAGAACAGCGCACAGCCGGCGCAGGCGGCCATCACCGACAGAATGCCTGCGCACTGTAGCAGCGTCAGGCGTTCATGCAGCACCAGCCAGCCGGCTATGGCGCTCACCGCCGGAGAGCCACTCATCAGCACGCCAAACACTCTCGAGGGCAAGCGCCCCATGGCGTACATATCGAGCAGGAACGGCAGCATGCTCGACATGACCGCCACGCTCAGTCCCACCAGTAAAATAGTGGGAGAGAGCAGGGCGCAGCCCGCCTGGCTGACGCCGAGGGGAACGGCGATGCAGGCGGCTACCAGCATCCCTGTGGCAACTGACATGCTGCCGCCCCCGGAAACGCGACGGCCAAAAATGACATACAACCCCCAGAAAATCGCCGCCGCCAGAGCGTAAGCCACGCCGCGAATATCCATTTGCCCCGCCACGTCTCCCGCAGCCAGGCAGACCATGCCCAGCGCCGACAAACCCACCCAGCAGAGATCGGATGCCTGGCGCGACGTCAGTAACGCCGCGGTAAGCGGGCCAAGGACCTCAATGGAAATCGCAATACTGACCGGGATATAGGCAAAAGCGCGATAGATCAGCAAATTCATCGCCGCGAGGATCACCCCATACGCCACCAGCGCCACCCAGTCGGTTTTTTTATTCCATAACCGCCAGGGGCGCATCACGCACATCAGAATCAGGGCAGACAGGCCGATACGCAGGGCGGCGACACCTTCGCTACCCACTGCCGGAAACAGGGTTTTCGCAAACGCGGCGCCGGTCTGCACGGAGACCATGGCGGCAAAGGCCGCGCCAAAAGGGAGATGATGTTGAGAGGTCATAGGCCTTAACTGATTCGCTTTAACAGGCAGAAATTGTACGTTGCGACGCGGGTAGAATTTGCTTTATAACGGCGTGAAAATGAGTTTTATGCTTATTTATCCGCAGATAAATAAGCAATTTCTTCACGTTCGGTTTTTGCGGTCAGTTAATGGCGAAATAGCTGGTGTTCAGCATCATATCCAGCGGCTGAGGCTGGGAAATGGTGTCACCGAAGATCAGGTCGATGCCGATGCCAGAGAGCGTGTCCATCATCAGCGGCTGGTTTGTCGGTCCGGCGATGCTCTTAAGGCCCAGGCGCTGAGCGTGACCCTGAATAATGGTCACCATCATTTCATCCATCAGGTTGCCGTGCACGTTGGTCACCAGTTCGTGGTCCAGCAGGATGTAGTATGCGGTGTGCGGCGCAAGGTGGTTGAAGATTTCCAGGTCATGGCCAATCTGGCTCAGGATGATACGACAGCCCGCATGGCGCAGCTTTTTCAGGTTATCGGCAATGTCTTTGCTCTGACACAGCAGGGCATCGGCATTGATCATCAGATGCAGCAGGCGGCCCGGCAGCGGCCCGTGCTCCAGCAGATCCAGCACTTCATCCACTAGTTTGCTGCTCGACAGCCCGGAGGCCGAGAGCGGCAGGGCTACCCCCAGACCTTTCGCCGCAACGGCGGTAGCGTGATTGCGGAAAAATTCGTGGAAGACGCGACGGTCAAGGGCGCGAATCAACTCCGGCTCATTCAACCCGGCACGGAAGGCACGCTCTTCCATCACTTCACCTTCACTGGTCCACAGACGCAGCGTGAGCAGCCAGAAATTGCAGGCTTCCGGTACGCGCGGTGAAGCGACGCCACGGGCAATCATCATCAGGTGATTGTCTTTAATCATCCGCCACTGTTCATCCAGCGACATCATGCTGCGTTCCTGATGCATCTGCCCTTGCTGTGCTTCATAAACCGTCACCAGTCCTCGGCCGTTGTTTTTCGACGCATAGCAGGCGATATCTGCCTGCGACATCACTTCGGACGCCTGGTGGTTAGTTTCATCAATGATGGTGATCCCGCCGCTGGCACCGATACGATGCATACGGCCTTCCCACATAAAGTGGTAGTCGTTGATCGCCTGAATGATGCGCCCGGAAATATAGCGTGCGCTCTCGACGTTGCAGTCCGGCAACAGCAGGCCGAACTCATCGCCACCCAGGCGAGCGAGGATATCGGTAGAGCGCAGCATGCTGAGCATCAGCGAAGACAGCTCGCGCAGCAGGGCGTCACCGGCGGCATGCCCGGCGGTATCGTTCACCGCTTTGAAGCGGTCAAGATCGATAAACACCAGTGCGTGACGCTGATGCAACTCCTGCACGCTTTTCAGCAGACGCTTAAGATGGGTTTCGAAATTAACGCGGTTCGCCAGATGGGTCAGGGCATCGTGTGAGGCGCTGTAGCTGAGCTGGCGCAGCATTTTGCGCGATTCGGTCACGTCCTGGATAACCAGCACTGAGCCAATATTTTGCCCGTCGAGAGTGCTCAGCGGCGTCACGCTGTAGTGGATATCGTAAGTGCCGCCGGTACGGCAGTGGAGCACCACGTCCTGTTCGATAGCTGAACGTGACATATCCCCGCTGTGGATATTTTCCATTGCCGGACCGTGCTCACCAAAGGTAATACGCAGCACGTTCAGCAGCGGCTGCGACATGGCCTGGGCCTGCGACCAGCCGCTCATTTTCTCGGCGACCGGGTTCATAAAGGTGACGTTCATATCGACGTCGGTACAGAGTACCGCTTCGCCGATGGAGTCGAGGGTGATATGCAGACGCTCTTTTTCCTGGAACAGCGCTTCGTTAAGCTGTTTCACCTCGGTCATGTCCATATTCACGCCAAGCAGGCGTTCGACCTCACCATTGCGGTTCAGCACCCGGTTGGCGAGCGTACGGATATGACGAATACCGTCTTTTACGGCGATACGGAACTCGAGTTTAAATGCGATCCGCGACATCAGTGAGTCGCGGATAATGCGTTCAGTCTCTTCCCGATCCTCTGGCAGAATACGCTCATACCAGAGCTGCCAGGTCGGCTTAATGTGCGAGGGCACTTCATACAGTTCGAACATGCGTTTGTCCCAACTGATAATATCCGGCTCCAGCTCCCACTCCCAGATACCTATCCCTCCGGCTTCATTCGCCAGCGTAATACGTTCCATCAACCGTTTATTGACCCACTCGGTCTGTTTCAGATCGTTGATGTCTTCAACCTGGGCGATGAAGTACCGCGGTGAACCGTCGGCGTGACGCACCACCGACACCGCCAGCAGCGCCCAGACCAGGTCACCACTGCGCGTGTAATAGCGCTTTTCCATCGAGTAGGTATTAATTTCACCGCGAACAAGCTGGTCCAGCTGTTCGAGGTCTTTGTTCAAATCTTCCGGCCAGGTGAGCTGCTGGAAGGTCATCAGCCGCAGTTCCTCCTGGGTATAACCCAGAAAGTTACACAGAGCTTTGTTGGCCTGTAGCCATTGTCCCTGGGTGCCGACCAGCGCCATCCCGATAGCGGAGTATTCCATCGCATTGCGAAAGCGCTCTTCACTTTCGCTGATATGTTTGCGCTCCGCCCGGAAGGCATACATCACCATCGTCATAACGTTGGCGGGCAGAAGAATCATCAAAAACGGCAGCCAGGGGGCGTTAAGCATGGCCCCTTCTTTCGGAGTGATTACCGCCTGCGGATTGGTCGCCATAATTAATGACACCATCATTACGGTAATCAGGAAAACGAGGAACGCTTCCATTCTTGGCAGGCGGATGGCGCTCCACATTAGCAATACGATCACTGCGGTAAACGGCCACGGTAGATAGCTCATCGCCAGCCAGCTCAACGCAAGGGTAACGGCCAGCGTCGCCAGGGTTTCTAACAGCAGTTGCGGCTTGCGGTGGCGCAGCAGGTAGTGCGGCTTAAAGAGAATACCAATCGGGATCAGCGCCAGTGCGCCGATAGCTTCCGAAAGAACCCAGACCAGAAAAGTACGCACGAGGTTGTCTGAGTGTACCAGCAGGCAGACCAAAATCCCGCCCAGCAGGGGAGGGATGAGGGCGCTACCGATGGCCAGGCGTATCCAGTCGCTGAGATTCTGCAGCGGGTTGTACCAGGGCAGTAATTTGCGCAGCAGTATGGCCCCGGTCACGGCCTCAATCACATTGATGACCGTGTACCAAAGATTCAGTGAACTGGCCGAAAACAGCAGCACGGACGCGGCAATACTGCCCACCGAACAAACGATCGCGATGCCCGGCCACATTTTTCCGGCGTGGCGATAAAACGCCACCATCATCAGGGCGGTGGGAAACCACAGCGGTGCGAGGAGTGTTCCGAAGCGGGTCAGTTCCAGCGAGAATAACGAAAAGATGAACGACAACAACCCCAGACTGAGCAGACGCAGTATAGGGTTAGGGGTGGCCATCAAGACTCGCTGATTTTGTTTCATCATTACCGCTTAATCCGCTAACCCTATGTTGTCAGGAACGGCGTCCGGACGAGTTAATTATGAGTTCGGATTATGCTAGTACAAACAATTTACAATTCCTATGCCGTCTGCTCAGAATTTGACATCATAATGTTATTAATTACTTAGATAGTGTCGTCACAAGATTTTAGCCCAGAGAGCGATGCATCTGATCTGGACGGCAGCGAGAAATGAGGCC
>NZ_CBFFRL010000086.1:0-19289 GCF_965644215.1 Phytobacter sp. V69 | reverse complement strand
ATTCAGGCAACCGTCTGTGGTGTTTGCAGAGCTAAGATTGGCGGCTTAGCGTTGCACTTCGGAGTTGAATCCGCCATTTACTGAATCAGTATTGTTGAGAAAAACCACTTTGCAAAACGATAAAAACTGCGACTTACTGTGAGTTAAACTCAACATAGATAACCATACGGAAAGCTCCTGCGATGGCTACAGGTTAAACGCACTTAGCCAGCTGGCGAACTTTTTAACCGCCTCGTCCTCTCTGTCGCGCAAGAGTAATGAATATACGCCGGTGCTGATCAGCCGATCCGCAAACGGTGACACAAGCCGCCCGGACGCAAGGTGTCTGGCGCAAAATAACCAGGGAATAACAACAATCCCTAACCCATCTTCCGCCGCCTGAATTGCTGCAAACGTGTGGTCCAGCGTCAGGGTTTGCGTGTCATCATGCTGGTCATCGGGAAAATGGCTGTGCCAGCTTTTCCACAGATCCTCGCGTGCGCGAATCTCTATTTTAATGTGCCCTCGCAGATTATCGGGCGAGATGAGCGGCCGGTTACGCAAATAGGCCCGACTGCACACCAGCAGACTCGACTCATGCAAAAAGGGGAGCGATTTCAGGCCGCAAAAATGCGCGGGATCGCGACGAATGGCAACATCAAACGGTGAGGAAAAATCCACGGGGCCGATACTGGTGGTCACGTCCACCGTTATGCCGTTGGCATGATGCTGGCAGCCGGATCGCTCGGGTACCTTCTGTCCGTGTTTATCGCCACCTGGGGGGCGATACGCTGGGGAGCGGCATTTGCCTTCTGGCTCTGCTCGGCAGGTGCGCTGGCCGGCGCGTTGGTAGGTTCTCTTGCCCTTGGCGACTATCGGGAAGAGGTCCACAGACCGGTTCAGCATAACGCCACGGCGACAAGCCACACCAGGTCTATCACCGCGCTGCTGCTGTTAATCGGCTATACCGCCCACTACTGGGAACTGCTCGGCAGCTGGACATGGACACCCAGCAGGATCGTAGAGACGCTGCACGTCTGGCACCTTGATCCCATCAGCGCAGGGTTGATCGTGGCATTGGCGGTGCACCTGCGGGCATGTTTTCAACACTCATAGTAGGGTCGGTATCCGACTATTTTAACCGCGCCTCGGTGCTGATTTTTATGGGTGCCACAGGGGCACTGAGTTCCCTGCTGATGGGGTTTTCTGCCGACTGGAGCGCGGGCTGGCCCCTGTTTTTCACCTTTACAAGCAGCTTTTTTATTCTCGGGGTCTCGGGGGGGCTCTCCGCCGCGATGGCAGACAACGTGCCAGCGCAAAATCTGGGCAGCGTAATGGGGCTGCGTTCACTGCTGGGGTTCGGCGTGGGTTCTCTTGCGCCTTTGTCCTTTGGCGTTGTTCTGGATTCAACGCAAAGCTGGGGAATGGCATACGCCGTTCTGGCAAGCGGAGGCACTATTGCGTGCGTGTCCGCCGTCTTGCTTAAACACAAAAATACAGCGGGAAAATAGTTCGCCAAAAACAGCCTGCGCTACGCAGGCTGTTTGGCTTAACGTTTAGCGCTCACGAAACGCCTCGGCTTTGGCACGAAGAATCGGTTTGAGCAAATACGCCAGAATCGTTTTCTTGCCGGTAATAATGTCCACCGAAGCAACCATCCCCGGAATGATAAGCAGCGGTTTTTCATCCGTGCCAAGGTGGTTTTTATCAGTACGCAGACGAATGATATAAAAACTATTCCCGTCTTTATCGGTCACCGTATCCGGGCTTATCTGCTCGAGTTTGCCCTTGAGTCCACCATAAATGGTGTAGTCGTAGGCGGTGAATTTCACCGTGGCTTCCTGACCCGGTCGCAAAAAGGCGATGTCCTGCGGGCGAATTTTGGTTTCCACCAGCAGCGTGTCATCGAGCGGGACAATCTCCACAATGTCATTACCCGGCTGGATCACCCCGCCGATAGTGTTCACCAGCAACTGCTGGACGATGCCGCGCACCGGCGAGGTTACCAGCGTGCGGTTCACCCGGTCTGTTATCGCTTTACCCGAGGCTTCAATTTTACTGAGGTCAGTGCGGGCCTGATTGAGCTGCTCCAGCGCATCGCTACGGTAACGGCCACGCGTTTCGCTGACCTTGCTTTCAATCTCCTTGATTGCCGCCTGCGCGCGCGGGATCGCCAGAACCACAGAATCCAGTTGCCCCTGTGTCTCCACTCCTGCACGGCGCAGACGCAGCATTTCCACTTTAGAAATAGCGCCTTTTGCCACCAGCGGTTCAGACATGCTGATCTCTTGTTGCTGCAAATCGAGGCTGCGGCGGTACTGGGTCAATTTCCCCTGGAAATCGAGCAGCTCCTGCCGCTTCTGTACCAGCTGTTCGTTAAGTCCGGCAAGCTCACTCTGAATACGTTTATTGACGCTGGCAAACAGCGCCAGTTCGCCACTGGCGATATCCGGTGCCTGTTGGGTAATTTCGGGTGACAGCGTCAGTTCGGTGGCATCATTAAGCTGAGCAGTCAGGCGTTGGACGCGTGCTTCCAGCGCCAGTTTGTCGGCCTCGGTTTCCCCGGCGTTAGAACGAAAACGGGTGTCATCAAGGCGCAGCAACGGCGCACCAGCCTGTACCACTTCGCCTTCGTGGGCAAAAACCTCAGCGACGATCCCACCTTCAAGGTTCTGCACTTTCTGCAGACGGGATGAGGGAATCGCCCGCCCTTCCCCGCGTGTCACTTCATCAATATCTGCCAGCGACGCCCAGACAATCATGGCAATAAAGAAGGCAAAGATGACCCACAAGGTCACGCGCACCACTCTGGGGGCATCATCTAGCAGCGCTTTATTGACCTCATTAGTGGTGAACGTCGCCGACTTTTTATCTCCTGCCAGCCAGCTCATCAGGCGGCTAAGCGCATCAACGATTCGCATGAATTTGTCCCTTTTTCAGCGCATTCATCACGCTCTCTTTCGGGCCGTCGGCAATGATCTTGCCGTTATCGACAATAATCAGACGGTCAACCAGCGACAGCAGCGACGCACGGTGCGTCACCATCAACAGCGTCTTATTACTGATAACCGGTGCCAGCGCTTTTTTAATCTGATCTTCGCTGGTGTTATCCATTGAACTGGTGGGTTCGTCCATCAGCAGTACCGGCGGGTCGAGCAACAACGCACGCGCCAGCGTAACAGCCTGACGCTGGCCACCGGAAAGGCTCATTCCGCGCTCACCCACCTGCATGTTGTAACCAGAAGGATGGCGACGGGCAAACTCGTGGACCCCGGTCAAAGTGGCAACACGCATCATGGTCTCATCGTCAACGTAGCTTGCGCCGTACAGCAGGTTTTCCCGCAGCGTACCGTTGAACAGATGGATATCCTGCGGCGCATAACCGATGTTATGGCGCAGATCGTGCACATCAATCTGGCGAAGGTCGATACCGTCAATCAACACGCTGCCGCTGTCCGGCTGGTAAAAACCGACCAGCAATTTCGCCAGCGAGCTTTTTCCTGAACCGCTACGCCCGATAATCCCCACCTTTTCACCCGGCTGGATCACCAGAGAAACATTGCTGAGCGAGGCATACTGGTTGCCCGGATAGCAAAAGGTCACGTCACGCAGCTCAATCGCCCCCGAGAGGGTTTCACGCTTAAGCGGCACTTCGCCGTCCTGCACTTCCTGCTCCAGCCCCATCATTCTGTCGACGGTAGATTTCGTCATCCGCGCACGCTGGTAGCGGGTAATCAAGCTGCATAGCTGGCCGATGGGCATCATGGCGCGGCGATGTAACAGGTAGCAGGCAATCAGCCCACCCATGCTGAGATTGCCGCCGATAATGACGTACACCCCGGCGACGATAATCGCCACGCCGCTAGCCTGCTGCAGCCAGGAGGTAAAATTCACCGCCACGTAGGAGAGCGATTTCACGCGCAGCTCCAGCTTGCTGAGCTGGCTGGTGAGATGCTCCCACTGGTATTGACGCTCGCTTTGCGCGTTATTGATCTTGATGGCATCAAGACCGGTCAGCGTCTCAACCAGCATCGCCTGGCGCTCATTGGCCAGTTGATAGGTTTTCTGCACCCGCGACATCAGCGGACGCTGAATAAGCCAGCTCACCAGCAGCGCCAGCGGGTAGGAAAGCAGCGGGATCAGCACCAGCGGGCCACCGATCACACCGATAACCAGCAAAATCAGCAGGGTGAAGGGGAAATCGATAAAAGCCGTCAGCGTCAGTGACGACAAGAAGTCGCGGATCGACTGGAACTCCTGGAAGTTCTGCGCAAAACTGCCCACCCGTTTCGGGCGCAGCTTCATCTTCATGCCCAGCAGCCGCTCGAACAGCGCCGAGGAGACCAGCAGATCGGTCTTTTTACCCGCCAGATCGAGGCAAATTCCGCGTAAGACTTTCAGCACAAAATCGAAAACAAACGCGATACTGACGCCGATAGCCAGCACCCACAGGGTGGCGGTCGCCTGGTTGGGCACGACCCGGTCATAGACGTTCATCACAAACAGCGGCGCGCTCAACGCCACCAGGTTTATCAGGAAACTGGCGACCACCGCATCGAAATAAAGAAATTTCGACAGCTTGAGCGTGTCCTGAAACCAGGCGGTCGTGCGCGGCAAAGTGGCGGTCGGCTGGCTATCAAACTCGTGTTCCGGCGAGATAAAAATCGCCCTGCCGCTGTAATGTTCCGCCAGTATTTCCGGCGACAGGATAATTTCGCCGCCTTCTGTTTCGCTGGGCAGCAGGCGTGCCTGTTGTTGGCTATCCCAGCCAATCAACACCGCCGTCTGATTGTTTTTCAGCAACAAAATGGCCGGCAGCGACAATGCGGTAATGTGCTCAAGTGGGCGTTGCACAATGCGTGCTTTTAGTCCCACGCGCCCTGCGGCACGTGGAAAGGCATCAAGAGTCAGCATGTGGGATTCCAGCGGCAGCCCTGTTGTCAGGACGGTGCGGCTGGTCGCAATATTATGCATTTTGCAGATGATCATCAGCGCATCCAGCAACGGATCATCATGAGTTTGCCGGGGATCCTGCCTGACCGACGCTTGTGGGGTAATGTCGACGTTATCAGGCGTATCAATATCAGGCGTCATTCTCTGCCTCAGTTTTCTGCAGACTTACGCCGCAGGGAAAAAACAGAGGGTTATTGCCGGTTTTTATCCCGGAAATAACCCCGTCACGCGTCAAGGCTGTGTTACTTCAAATCAGGCAGTTCAACCTGCGTACGCTGTGCCTGGTCAATCGGCTGTGAGGCTGATGGCGGCTGAATGTTCATGCTTTTGAGCAGTTCACCGGTACGGGCATTGATACGGTAAGAGGTGAACATGTCGACAAATTGCAACTCAACATAACGGCGCTGCGCGCTGAACACTTCGTTTTCACTGTCGAGCATATCGAGCAGCGTACGGTCGCCAAGGCTGAACTGTTCCTGATAGGCGCTACGCACCGTCACACTGCGTTCGGCGTACTCTTTGGCAATCGGCACCTGTTGTTCCGCGTTGTTCTTCGCGTTCCAGGCCAGGCGCAGCTCTTCGTTTAACTGGCGCATGGCGTTATTTTTCACATCCTGCGCCTCTTTCATTTTGTAGGCATAAGAGGTGAGCGTCGCCTGGTCGCTGCCGCCGTTGTACAGGTTGTAGCGCATACGCACCATCGCCTGCCATTCCTGGTTATGCCCACGCGTACCGTCGATGTTGTTGTCCATGGTGCGACCAACTTCAACGTTCACATTCGGGTAAAAGCGCGATTTCTGCGCTTCGTACTGCTGACGGGTGGCTTCCACATCGGCATCTGCCTGTTTGAGCAGCGCGTTATTTTCCAGCATCACTTTACGGGCCGCTTCCAGCGAGGCGGGGATCGTCAGCTTCGCGGGCATCGCCAGCGTGTCGGCATCTTTGCCGGTGACGCTTTGATAGTTAGCCCGGGAGTCTTCAAGGTTGGTCTGTTCCGTCAGCAGGTTGTTACGCGCCTGCGCCAGACGGGCCTCCGCCTGATCGTAATCAGCCTGACGACCGACCCCTTGGGTGGTGCGCAGTCGAATTTGATCGAACACGCGTTCGTGGTTGTGCAGGTTATCTTCCGCCAGCACCACCATCCGCTCGCGCATCAGCACATCAAGGTAGCTCTGAACAGCCTGCAGAGCGGTGCTTTCGCTGGTATTCAGCACGGTAAACGCACGTGAATTCACCGTCGCTTTCTGGCGCGCCACTTCACTTGTGGTCGCAAAGCCATTAAAGACATTCTGCGTGAGGTTAATCGCCGACTCGCTGCGGTTCAGATCACGTAAATGATCGCCACCCGCGCGGGTCGTCGCGTTGTCAGTTTGCTCCCACCCGGTACCGGCAGTGAGATCCAGCGATGGGAGATAACCGCCTTTGGCTGCACGAAGATCCTGCTCAGCAGAATATCGGCTGTTTGCCGAGGCGTTAACCTGCGGGTGCCATAACAGACTTTCTTTTACCGCCTGCTCGAGGGTTGTCGCCTGACTCTGTGTTGCGCACACAGTCAACGCTGCACCCATTAATATCTGGCTACCATATTTCACTTATGTCTTCCTTTTCGTTATGCCCCTGAGTGTGGGTTGAACCCCACCAGAGATATGCCACGGGACCGAGGGAGAAGTTGCGTCCAGGCGATTTTGCGATCGGGCGGAATCCCTCGCCGGACCTGAGCTCACATCTATTCGCCGCTCAGCCTCCCTAAAGAAACTGAGCGGCGAGATATCAGGAAGCGTCTTCCGGTTTAGAAATCAGGTTATCCACCATCGCTTCGTGGCCGGCATCGTAACTGTCCGTATCCGCTGTCGCGCCGGCTTCGGCCGGAACATGTTCGGCCTCCGTCGGGTGATCCGCTGTTTCGTTCTGCGGCCCCGCCTGAATCAGACTGCTGAGATCGTTATGCTCTTCATCGTGGATGATGTCGCTATAGTTCAGCTGCTGGTCATGATTCTCAGTCGCGCTCTCGGTACTTGCCGTGGTCGTCGTATCACTCTGCTCAGCTGTTGCTGATGAGAGAGCCGTCGTCGCACTATCCGCCGAGGTAGTCGGTGTCTCTTCGTGGCCTTGTGCGTTATCGGCAGCCGCCGGGCTGAGCATTAGGCTGGAGTCATCAATTAATGATGTACTGTCGCTATGGCTGTCGTCCGTCAGCGTGCTGTGGTCGTCTTGCGTCGTCTGAACATCATCAGCGGTGCTGCTGACATGGGTCAGATTGTCGCTTTCATCACTGCTGCTGACCGTGCGCGCCTGGCTGTCGCTATCCGACTGACTGTCAGTATCTGAATGGCTCTCTTCGGCAATATGGCTGACCGTCATCACATGGCTATCGTCGGAGGCATCCGTGAGATGGTCTGCATCCGCGCTATCACTGTGACTGTCGCTGACTTGCTGCCCCCCTTCTTCACCGTCAAAGGTGAACTGGTGGTCGAGATGATCAGAGGCCGTAGAGTCCACATCCAGCGTGATATCACCAAGAGCGCTCTTACCATCCGGAAGCTCAACGCTGACCTGCCCGGAATAGTGGGTCGTGGTGCTACCAAAGGTCAGAACATAGACCTTGTTGACCGCGTCATAGGAGACATCCACGTAATTGCCGGTAAAGGTCGCGTGTTCCGGAATGCCGCCAACCGTGACCGAGTTCAGATCGTCACTGCTGTCGGAACTCTCGAGATTGACGTCAAGGTTCAGCGTCACCGAGTAGCTGGTGGTGGTGCTGCCGCCATGCGTGGATAATGGTCCATTACCAAACACAACGCCTTCGATATGGTTAGCGTTTTCATAAGGATGACTGCCATCCTTATTGGTAATCTGCAGATTATCGATATCGTTGTTCTGGTGGTTCTGCGGATGAGCCACACCCGTTACGGTGTAATCTGCACTGTTCCCCTGAACGAAGATATAGTCTTTTCCGACATCGCCTTCCGTTACACCGCCGTTGCCGGTGATCCCTTTCAGCGAGACGAAATTGTATTGATTGATAGACCAGTCGCTCTGCTGGTAGTAACCACCCGTGTGCGACCCCACCACAAAGATATCGGTGTGCCCTTTACCGCTATCGTCGGTGTTGGCGTTACCGCTGCTGGTGTAATAGTGGATCTGCGACGCACTGGCGGCTTTCGGTACGAAATCGCCCTGGATCTTGCCATCCGGGCTATCCGGGGTCAGCCAGACGTGTACGTTACTGCCGATCGCTACGATCACACCGTTCTGCACATCGTACCCATTCGGGTCCCCGCTGCCGCCGTTGATATGCGTGACCGTGTTATCTGACGTGTCAGAGGTTTTGCTGCCCGGCGTGACCGTTACGGTCAATTTTAAATCGGCATCGGAGTCTGAATCTGCATCAGCGTCGGCATCGGCATCGGAATCGGCATCAGCGTCCGCATCTGCATCAGCGTCCGCATCGGCATCTGCGTCGGAATCCGCATCTGCGTCGGCGTCAGAATCTGCATCAGCGTCGGCATCGGAATCCGCGTCTGCGTCGGCGTCAGAATCTGCATCTGCGTCGGCATCGGAATCCGCGTCTGCGTCGGCATCGGAGTCGGAATCGGCATCTGCATCTGCGTCGGCATCGGAATCTGCATCTGCGTCGGCATCCGCGTCTGCGTCGGCATCTGCGTCCGCATCAGAATCGGCATCAGAATCGGCATCTGAGTCGGAATCTGCATCTGCATCCGCGTCGGCATCTGAGTCAGAATCTGCATCAGCGTCGGCATCTGCGTCGGAATCCGCGTCTGCGTCGGCATCTGCATCGGCGTCGGCGTCAGAATCCACGTCCGCATCGGCGTCGGCATCGGAATCCGCGTCTGCGTCGGCGTCAGAATCTGCATCAGCGTCGGCATCGGAGTCGGAATCGGCATCTGCATCAGCGTCGGAATCAGCATCGGCGTCGGCATCGGAATCTGCATCTGCGTCGGCATCGGAATCCGCGTCTGCGTCGGCGTCAGAATCTGCATCAGAATCAGCGTCCGCATCTGCATCAGCGTCGGAATCAGCATCTGCATCGGCGTCCGCGTCGGAATCGGCATCTGCATCGGCGTCAGAATCTGCATCAGCGTCCGCATCGGCATCTGCGTCGGAATCCGCGTCTGCGTCGGAATCGGCATCAGCATCAGCATCAGCATCAGCATCAGCGTCTGCGTCGGCATCGGCATCAGAATCGGAGTCTGCGTCTGAATCGGCATCTGCGTCCGCGTCGGCGTCCGCGTCGGCGTCGGAATCGGCATCGGCGTCGGAATCCGCGTCTGCGTCGGAATCGTCGGGAATATTCGTCGAAGGATTGTCTGGAGGCGTCGTTGCCGCCGCAGTGGCAATATTCGGGTCAAGCACCGTTAATTCTTGTGGGCGGTCGGCAATTGGGGTATCAAGCCCCACGGTCGGATACCCCGCCGTCGGATCAACTATCTGGCCAGTTAAATCGAGGACCACATGCGTATGCGATCCGCCGCCGCCGCCACCATCACCACCGCCGCCACCTGCCTGGGGGCCGGCCGCTGGTGCTTCCAGATTTTGCGTCGGGTCCTGACCCGCTGCGATCGCCTGTTGTATCGCGGCAACATCTTGTTGCTGCGTAGCCGTCGGTTCAGTGGTCACGCTGTCCGTGCTGTCCCAATGGCTGTCACGGCCAAGGTCCAACTGTTTACCATCCGCTAAAGACAACGTGATCGCGCCAGCAGCCCCAGTCTGGACTTGTTCTCCTTCGAGGATGCTGTCGCCTTCAACCAATAAACGCTGGCTACCATCAGGTGCTACTGCAAACACCTGTCCTATTACCGCTTTAACGATCCCAGATACACCGCTCATGTGTAGTTCCTTCGATCAGATCCTCGCCCAACTCGCTAACTGACCGGGCGTAGAATGCTAAAGGAGAATTTAATTAGTATTAGTGATGCAATATGTAACAAAGGTAACGAAAGCGCGTTTCGGCAGCGGATTTATTGATGCCGCTTCGCTTAAAGACCTTATATTAATAGATGGAGTGAATGAATAGTAGTGCGAAAGGGGTTTTAAATTAAAAAAAAGGGACTTTGTCAATAGTCCCTTTCTGGTACATGATATATATCGCGTCAACAAATATTAACGAATTAGATAAATCCTTCGTCGTCATCGTCAGAAATTAATCCTTCCAGACCACTTAATGAACGACGCGCCTGGGCGCGGTTGGTCAATTTCGCCTGTGCTACCGGAGGCAGATCGGTGATGCTAATAACGCCTTTGCTCATCAGAACTTCGATCAAGTCTTCAAGTACGCGCACCATCTCAAGATCGCTCTGGCGCAATTGCAGCAACGAGGCTTCGCGAATGTCTCGCTGCCGCAGCCACTCGTCAATCTCTGGCGTGCCGGCTTCACTCTGTTCCGTCATGGCATTAAAAGGCGCCAGTTCTACCTGAATAAGGCGCCCTTGTGCATCCCGCTCGATGTAGTACATATTCAGCTTCCTTTTCGCATGACTGGTTAATTTCCACCCAACGTACTGGCATCAGCAAAATAGCGGCCCATTGCCCCATACAGGCCAATATTTTCAAGAACCGTCAATTCACCGGCTGTTTCTACACGCTCGGCAATTAATGGCAGATTTATTTGGCGGGTAGCCCAATAAATGGCCTCGATAAACAGCTTTTTATCTTCTTCGCTATCAATATTGCGAATGTAACTGCCGTCGACTTTAATCCAGGCAAGCCCCCACTGCGGTAAATTTCCGATAAGGTGGAATCGGCCGCCAAAATGCTGAATCCCCAAACGGCAGCCCAGTGCCTTGAGTCGTCCGACCAGAATGTTGACGCGCTCAGCATCGGGCAGCTCGTTTTCATCCAGCTCCAGCGTCAGACGAGGGGCCAGCTGCGGTGCGTTTATCAACGGTTGCAGCAGCGCATTTAGACTCTGGTCGTCCGCAACGCTGGCCCCACTGATACTCAGCGCCAGCAGCCGGTTTGATTTCTCCATCTCACGCAGCGTCTGTTGCAACATCACAATGTCCATGCGGCGGCTCAGATCGAGGCGGTGGATCCACGGCATAAAGCGCCCTGCCGGGACCAGTTCACCGTCCTGCGTTCTGATACGGGCAAGGACTTTGTGGTGCAGCACGACATGGGCGTTATTGCATTCATAGACAGGCTGCGAGAAAAGCTCAAACCTGCCTTTCGTCAACACCGCATCCAGGCGGTTATACCAGCTGTGATGATCCTCCTCGCTTTCGCCTGCGGCAGCTGCTTCAGGGTTTGCAAAAAAGCGCATCTCGGTTTCCGCCATCGCCAGCGCCTGGTCCGCCTGCATCAGTACCGCCTGCGGCTTATCGCCAACGTGAAAAGGAACCAACGAGAAATGGGCAACCGGCGTCACGTCACTCATCCCCATTTCCGACAGCGCTTTGAGCTGGGTGCTGAGGGTGTTACTCAGGTTATCGAGTTCATTTTGCAGGATCTGCGGCGCAATGATGGCGAATTCACCGCCGCGCACGCGGGCCAGGAAGCCTTCATTGCGGAAGTAATGGACTTGTAATCCGCTAAGAATATCGGCAACAGCCGTCAGCAGTTGATCGGTTTTCGTCCCACCAAGACGCTGGTTAAGGCCGATAAGATCCTGAACTCGCAGCAACATCAGGTGGCCGGAGGCGTTTTCTTCATCGCTGAGGCGCGACTGCAGCTGCATATCAAACGCGCGACGGTTATTGAGGCCCGTAAGGCTGTCGTGGTAAGCCTCCTGACGCAAGGATTCCGTACGCTGTGCCTGCTCGCCAAACAACGCTTTCAGCTGCGTCACCATCAGGTTGGTTGCTTCAACCACCCGGCGCAATTCAGGTGTTTTTGGCAATGCCGGAACATTGAGAAACTCGCGGCGGCAGATAGCCATCGCCTGCTCGACAATATAGTTAAGCGGGCGCAGAAGGCGGCGCAGCAGCAGCGTGACGCCGAGAATACACAACACACTGCAGCCGATAAGCCATAAAAAACTGGCGATCATGCTGTCCCAAAGGCGCGCCAGGGCAAACATCGGATGGCTGACCACTTCAACCCGGGCAACCTGCGTCCAGCCATCGGTCACAATGGCATCACCTTCTCCAGGGCTCAGGTTGACCATACGCACAAACCACTGTGGCACGCTGGCGCTTTGCGGAATATCACTGCGCTCAATGATCGGTTTATTGGTTTTAATATCAACCACCCGAATACGGTAAAAATAACCGCTGTCAAAGATGGAATTGACCATCAGTTCGGTCATTGCCGGGTCGTCAATATGGGTGGTCAACGACAGCCCCAGCGCCGTCGCCGCATCCTGTGCGTGGGCGCTGAGCTGATTCCGGTACTGCTCTCGTGAACCTTCCAGGGAAACAAAAAAGTTGCCGCAGAAAATGACGAGCGTAAATAAACAGATGCCGATCAGTAGCTGCTTATAAAGAGACATGGCCACGTCCTATTCATTAATTTCAAATCCTTCCGCACGCATTTTGGTGAGCACATCCTGCCAGCGGGAGAGGCGTTTGCTGTCTCCCACGCGTTTCGTGCCGCCGGATTGCGGCAACCACAGACCTTCGCCATTAAAAGCATAAACCGGGAGCAGGTCCGTACGCTGTGTGGCGGGCAAGATGGCGGTTTTCAGGTTATCCAGTACTAACGGGATTGCATCAGGGGTGGAGTACCACGTCACCACCATGTGCGCCTGGTTTAATTGAAGTGCTTTGACGTAAGTAATACGCAACTGGTTGGCAGGAACGCCCATTTCGCGCAGCGTAAAATATTTCGCCAGCGCAAAATCCTCACAGTCCCCTGCCCCTTTGCGTAAAAATTCAATTGGCGTTGCCCAGTAATCGTGCTGTTTCCAGACAATGATGTCATCCTTGAACGCCATTCGGGAGTTAAAAAACCGGTTAACCTGGTTCAGTTTGTCCTGAATTGAGCCCTGCACCGGATTTTTAAGCAACGTCGCCCACTCATCGATCCGCTGTCTGGCGGCAGGGGTTGCCGGGCCGTACAACCGTTCAGTGCGCGTTGAAATGGCGCTGAAATCCCACCCGGCTCCCAGCCCAGGAGAAAGCAGCAGCAACACCACCAGCCCGAACGACAGCCAGCGCCGAAACGTAGCACAAAGGAAAGGACGGTGGGAGCGCCTGTTCATGATTCAGCCTGTCCGGGCAAAGTTGCTAACGAGTATAGTCAGTTGCATGGCGCCTCCTCACTTCTCGTCAGACTGGGCGCGCCAGCGTTTACGGTACGCGACATAGCCGGAAAGGTAGTGCTCAACATCGTCAATCCGCACGCGATAGCTGTGGTGACGAATAAAAAAGCTGCCGACAATACGCGGCGGATTTTTAAAAAACATGGCCAGCTCGGGCCAGAAAAAGCCGTTTGCCAGATAGCGAGCGCGGGTCTCCAGCGCCTGATTGAAAAAGGCCATATCAAAACCAGCCAGCAGGTCCCGATGCGGTGAGTCAGTAAGGCGTTCAATCATTCGCGACGCTGCCATCATCAACTCCAGCAGCGTGGGATAGGTGGTAATGCGCTCCTGCACAAAATCAAGATGATCGCGCACGTTATCCAGTCCGAACTGGTAATAGCGCGCTTCTGGCCGGTAGAGCGTCAGCTCATTCACGCAGTAACTGAGCCAGTGGTCGTGGGCCTGCCAGTGTTTTTGCTCAATAAAATAGTCCATCGCCCGCTCAACCATCTCCAGCCAGCGTGGCGTCTTCGTCAGCCCATACAGGCGCATCAAAGCAAAGGCGGCTTCCCCGTCGTAATAGATGATGCGGTGCGCGGACTTAAGCGATAAATCCCCGGCGTTGAGCACATGGACGAAGCCACCGCTCTGCGCATTCTGCATAAAGCCGATCCCGTTCGCCAGCCGTGCCATCCGCTCCAGATAGTGGTTATCGCCGGTCAGCTCCGTGTATTTAGCCATCGCCAGAATACAGACCGCATTGCCCCCCAGCTTGATCTCATCGCCAGTATCGACCAGGAAATCGGCATCGCTGCCATCGGGCAAAGGACAGGTACGAATAAAGGTGGTGCACAGGGAATCCAGCGCCCGCTCGATGGCCGCGAAATGCGCAGGCTGTTGCGTCACATCCCACCCTTCAAGCAGCGCATAGGTCGAGCTGGCATGACGCAAGGCGTTATAGGTTGGAATGGCGCGGTCGAAGCAGGGAAACCAGCCGTAGTGGTAACGCCCGGTAGAAGTCACCTGGCGGGCCAGATAGTCGGTCGCCGAGTCAATCATTGGCTCCAGCGCTGTTTCTTGCCATGCGGGCAACTGGCGATAACCGCTGTTGCGCCCGTCCGATTCAATGGTAAGCGCCTGCTCGCCATCGCAGAACAGTGCGCGGGTGGTAAAGCGCCAGAGAGTCTGCTCAGGCTGTTCGTGCCAATTCAGCACCGCCCCAAAGCGACGGCGGGAATAATGGGCGAGGTTACTGACGTTTGGTGTGGCAACACCGTGGTCACCGTTGTAGAGCAGCGCGTTAGCGGCAATTTCCTGTTCCAGCATGGCGTAGCAAAACGCCGGATCCAGGCTCAGTCCGAAGCGAAAATAGTTACGTTTGGTATTGGCTAAACGGGCTTGTAGCGTGTCCCAGCGCAGGGCATCGACCTTATCAACAACGTCAATCCGTAGCCAGCGAGCCTCAAGGCCGCTTTTTTTACGCCACTGTTGCAGCGCCTGCGCCCCTTGCTGCCAGGCTGCGTCGAACGTCTCGCCACGCCCCTGCACAACCTGGGCACGGCTTTTACTGTCGGATACGCTAAAAAATAGGATCCAGGCCGGGCACAGGGGCGGTTTCACCGCGACATCCAGCGTTTCCATCACCGGGCGGGTTTGCGCAAGTAAGTGGCTGAGCGACATTTGACTCCTTAATTGCTCCCGGGCATCCCCAGTGCTGAAAATCCTTGTATCATAATAACATTATGAATGCTTGGTTGTGTATTCTGTACATCTATATCTTTGCCCCCCTGAGGCGGTGCCGTGAGATCCTGTTACGCACTCTTTTTATTGCTGCTTGTCGGTATGCTCGCGCATGCTGAAACACTGCTATTGTGGAACCAGCCAGCCAATAAACAGACCTGTCCGCTCGGCGATGATGCCGTCTGGGTGCACTATCCTGGCGGGGCAGCCTGCATTCGCTACTTTAGCGCCGGCTCCCTGCGAGATGCCCCGCTTGTACTGGTGGTTTTTAAAGGCGATCGGGTTTCGCTGATTAAGCGCCCGCCGCAAGACATTCCCGCCAATACGGCCGACGCCCAACGCCACCAGGCACAAACTATCTTGCGCCAGAGCGGGCTACCAACCGTGATTGTCGCCCGTCCGGGAACCTATGGCTCCAGCGGCAACCATTATCGCCGCCGCCAGGCAGAAGAATTTCTCGCCCTGAATGCCGCCGTCGACGCCATCAAAGCACGCTATGGCATTCAGCGTTTTATCCTCAGCGGACACAGCGGTGGGGCAACCGCCGCATCGGCGCTGCTCACCTATGGGCGCCGTGATATTGACTGCGCGGTGCTGACCTCGGGCGCGTGGGGGCTGCTGGAACGGGCCGAGCGTATGCGTAAAGAGCGCGGTGAAGCCTCCGCGCCGGATCTGGACGGTACCGGGCTCGCGAATCCCTGGGATCCGCTCGACCACATAGCGGACATTGTGAACGATCCCAGCCGGTTGATCCTGGTGATCGGCAACCCGCAGGATCGCAACACGCCGTTCGATCTGCAAACGCGCTTCGCACAGGCGTTGCGTGAGCATGGCCATCAGGTGAAGCAGCTTGAACGCCCCGCCGTTGCGCCGGAATACCATGATTTGCAGGGCAATCCGGGGATTAACGCCATTACCCTTTGCCCGCACCACGGCCCCGCCCTTAATGAGTAAGGATACGATCATGAGCCAGAAATCGCCTCGCCCGCGCCGTCCCCTCACACCGACACCGGGCTGGACCGCCACGGAACTCACGCAGCTTTTGCCCGGCAGCGTCTGGCACAATCGTCCGGATGCCGACTGGTTTGCGGGCGACATCGCCATTTTGCATGACAACACGGCGTACGACCGCCCTTGCCTGTTTGTTGCCATCGACACCGAGACCTGGCTGCGTGGCTCCGGCAATACCGGTATTTACGCGGGCTGGAACGATACGCATACCCTGCTGACTGAGCACGCATCCCGCTACTGTGGGGCGATAGTTCAGCGCAGGCTGGATGATTTGCCGCCTGGCTTTCCGCAACTGGTGGTGGGCGACAGCTATCAGGCGCTGCACGAGCTGGGCGAAGAGTCGAGGCGGCGGTTTAACGGCAAACTGGTGGCGATCACCGGCACGGTGGGGAAAACCTCGACCAAAGAGATGCTCGAGGCAATTCTGACCGGAAACCTGCCTGTTATCACCAGCCGCGGCAACCATAACACCCGCACCGGCGCGTCCGTCACCCTGGCGCGTGCGGTGTCGAACCCGCAAGCGGTGGTGATGGAGGTGGCGATCTCCGCGCTCTGGATGCGTAACGGCGGGGTCGGATATCGTATTAAGCCGCACATCGTGATCATTACCGAAATCGGCATGACGCAGGTGGGCAAGAACGTCACCACCCTGAATGACGTGGCACGTTTTAAGGCGCGCATCAGCCATGGACTGATCCCCGGCGGCTACGCCATTTTGCATCGCGATATGGCCGAATATGCGACGGTGGCGGCAAGCGTTGAACGCGACGGCGCGCGGATTATCAGCTACGGATTCAGCCCGGACGCGGATGTGCGCATCACCGAAATGACACCCGATAAAAGCGGAAGTCTGATAACGGTCGCCTTTCGCCAGCAGACCGTCCGCTACCGGCTGACCGTGCCCGGCAACGGCGGTGCGCTCAACTCGCTGGCATCCCTGATTGCCGCTGACCTGCTGGGTGTAAGCCTGCCGCAGATTATCGCCGGCCTTGAAGGCTACCGTGGCGATGCTCAGCATATGCACATCACCCCGCTGGCCCTGCCCGGCGGCGGGACGGCCACACTGATAGATGACAGCTTTAACGCCGAATATCTTTCCATGCTCAATGCGTTTGGGGTGGCGGCGCAGCGCGCCCACGAGACCGGCGGACGCATCATTGCCCTGCTGGGACGGATTGTGAATCTCGGCGATCAGTCCCAGGACATCCACCGATCCCTGGCTACGCCTTTGCTGGAGAGCGGCTGCCAGCATGCCTTTCTTCACGGGGAGGAAATGGCGGCATTGCATGATGCCCTGCCGCAAAAGGCGCGGGGTGGTCATTTTCTGACGGCACAGGCACTTGTAGACGCTGCTGCCACCACGCTACGTCCCGGCGATATCGTGCTGGTCAAAGGCAGCGTGCGAAATTCCGATTTCAGGCAGGTTGTCGGCCTGCTGAAAAGCCGACTCACCGCCCCGCCCCGGACCATACTGGGTAAAGGGCAAACCGCGCGCCTGCTGATCAATCTCTCGAGCGGCGAGCAACGCGTAAGCGAACTGGCAGATAGCACCTTCGCACCGCACTATCTCAGCCAGCTCCTGCTGGCCTGTAGCGTGGCCGATCGCCTGTTAAGCAAAAAGATAAGCCTGGAGACCGCCATCCCCGTGCGGGAGATCTCTGCGGAGATCCTCAAAGGTAACCCCGCGCTGGCGCTAAAACAGGGCGACAAACTGACCGTAAAGTCGCTGCTACAGGGGATGTTGCTACATAACGCCTGCGATGCCGCGATTAACCTGGCGGAACATCTGGCGGGTAACAGTGCAAAAGCGCTAAGCCAACTGCGGGAACTGAGCGCGCTTATCGTCATGCCCCACACGCACATTAACAATGTCTCTGGCCGCCCCCGCCCCGGACAGCATACCGCGCTGGCGGATATCGCCCGGCTTGTGCGCCATTTCCACCGGCGTTATCCGCACCTGTTGTCGTGGTTTGGCGAACAGGAGGCGGTTATCGGTGAGCGCCTGTATCGCAAAACCGGCAATCTGCACAGTGACGGCAGCGCGTGGGGACAATTCAGCGCCGGAAGCTGGGGTTTCGCGCTGCAATGGTGTGCGGGCGAGCTCTGGCTGGCCTGCGCGGCGGGTGCCAACGATGCCTTCCATCTGGATTATCTGTTGGATGCGCTGCTGGCGAAGGCCGATACGTCGCGCCATGCCATCGGCAGCACGCCCACCGTTCGCCAGATTGACTCACCTGCGGCGACGCTGACTTTCCTGGGGGATACCTATTTCGGCGAATGGTACACCCAAAAACGTAAAGCGCGCGGTATCGATGACGCCCTGCAACGCTATGGCTATGACCACAGCTTTGCGGCTATCGCGCCCTTGCTGCACGACAGTGATTTTACGCTCGCCAACTTTGAAGCGGCGCTGACCACCGATCTCAGCGCCAGCCTTGAGGGGCGCAAACCGTTTTGTCTGACGGGCTCCCCTGCCTCCTCTGTTTCCGCCCTGCGCAAACAGGGCATCGACGCGGTGGCGCTGGGTAACAATCACGCCATGGATGCCGGATTACCCGGATTGCACAGTACGCTGGCGGTGTTTCACGACGGCGGCATCGCCTGTATCGGTGCCGGAGTAAACGCACAGCAGGCGGAAGCGCCGCTGGTCATCACAGTGGGCAAACGGACCTACAAGATTTTCAGCGCCTACTGGTATCGCCGCTATATGGAAGAGGAATGCGCCTTTTACGCGCGTCCTCGCCGTGCGGGGGTTGCCTGCCTGAGCGGTGGGCTTCTCGAACAACTTCGTCAGGAGAAAGCACGCGCTAACCCGGCAACCACCATCGTGCTTGCCCACTGGGGGCTGGACTACCGCTGGACCACCGCCGGGCAGCGCGCGCAGGCGACGTTACTGAGCGAGGCCGGGGCCGATTTGATTATTGGTTCCGGGCCGCATATGGCAGGCGAAGCTGCGCAACTGGGGCAGAGCCTGGTGGTTTACAGCATCGGCAATGCGGTGTTTAACAGTAACGGCGAATATCAGGAACGCGGCATGCCCGCTTACGGTTTTATCGCCCGCCTGTTACTCGGCGACCAGCAGCCACAGATCCAGTTATTGCCCATCTTGACTGACAATAAAAAAACCTTCTGGCAGCCCCGTCCGGTAAATGAAATGGAGTTTTCAGACCTGATTACCCATCTGGCAAAACAGGGAATGTCCATTGTTCAGGAAGGACAAACCGGTTCAGGCTGGTGTGCACTTGCGGGCGAGAATGAATGTATGTTGACGCTGGCGCTGGATAATCGCTTTGGCGAAGGTTGAGAGTCTGACATAAAAAAACTGCATCTTACTTAGATAGTGTCGTCACGAGGATAAAAATCATTGATAATAGGGCCTTCTAATCAGAAGGCCCTATTATCATGACTA